>CAXSEX010000107.1:0-11387 GCA_964236415.1 uncultured Acetobacteraceae bacterium
CGCCCGGCGGCCACGACCGCGGACGTGAACCCCAGCATCCACGACGCCTCGCCGTCCGACAGCCCGGCGACCTTGCCGGGCAGCCAGCCGACGCTGGGGCCGTTCGCGTACAAGCCCCAGACCACCGTGCCCAGGCGCACGTCCACGCCGGCCTCCATGGCGTCGGCCAGCGCCGGCTCGGCGTCGAGCATCGCCTCGGTCATGGCGGTGCGGTTGCGCACGGCGCCGCTCATGCGCCCGCCGAAGTGCAGCGGCACGTCGTCGCCCATGGTTTCCGGGGCGACCGGGTTCTCATCGACCAGCACCACGGACAGGCCATGCCCCGCGGCGGCGATGGCGGCGGCAAGCCCGGCCGGGCCGGCGCCGACCACCAGCAGGTCGGCGCGCTCGGTGACAGTGAGCGTGGCGTTGGCGGTGGAACGCGGGTCGATCACGCGGGGCGTCATGGTACGGTCATACTCCGGGATGAAGGGCCGGCTAGGCCAGGACGGCCGCATGGCTGCGGCTGGCGGCCCGCTCCGGTGGCGGCGGGCCACCGCGGCGGCCCAGTTCTTCTTGCGGCAGGTGGCAGCGGATCGCGTGGCCGGTGTCGGTGTGCATCGTGGGTTCGGCGGTCTCGCAGACCGCGCCGATCTTGCGCGGGCAGCGGCTGTTGAACACGCAGCCCGGCGGCGGCGCCAGCGGGCTTGGCATCTCGCCGCTGAGCCGGATGCGCGCCTTGCCGCCGCCGTGCCGGTCGGCCAAGTCCGGCACGGCGGACAGCAGCGCCTCCGTGTAGGGGTGGTGCGGGCCGTTGAACACGTCCTCCGCCGGGCCGATCTCCATGATGCGGCCGAGATACAGCACGGCGATGCGGTCGGACAGGTAGCGCACCACGCCGAGGTCGTGGCTGATGAACACGTAGCTGACACCCGCGCCCGCCTGCAGGTCGGCGAGGAGGTTCAGGATCGCCGCCTGCACCGACACGTCGAGCGCCGAGGTCGGCTCGTCGCAGATCACCACGCGGGGGTCGCCGGCAAAGGCGCGGGCGATGGCGACGCGCTGCTTCAATCCGCCGGACAACTGGCGCGGGCGCATCGGCAGGTGCCGGTCGGTCAGGCGCACGGCGGACACCAGCGCCGCCAGCCGCTCCGCCCGCTGCCGCCCGAACAGGCCGGCGAGGCGGGACAGGGACCGCTCGATCAGGTGGCGGACGGTGTGGGAGCGGTTCAGCGCGGAGTCCGGGTTCTGGAAGACGATCTGCAACGCCTTCTGGTCGGCGCGGGAGCGGCGCTTGGCCTGGCCCGCAACCTTCTGCCCGTCGAGCTCGATGGTGCCGCCGGCATCGGGCGCGGTGAGGCCGAGCAGCAGCCGGGCCAGCGTCGTCTTGCCGCTGCCGGACTCGCCCACCAGCCCCAGCGTTTCCCCGGCCCGCAGCGTCAGCGACACGTCGGAAACGGCGCGCAGGGCGTGCGGGCCGACGCGGAACGTCTTCGACACGCCCTCCACCTGCAACGCCGGCCGCGCGTCGCTGGGCGCGGCCGGCGGGGCCGGGACGGCAACCTCCGGCCCGGCCTGGCGCAAGGCGGCGGCGCGGTCGATGTGGTGGCAGCGCGCCATCTGGCCGCCGACGTGGACGGGCGGCGGTGCCGTCGTGCGGCAGATGGCGTCGGCGAAATCGCAGCGCGGCGCGAACACGCAGCCCGTCCGGATGCTGCCGAGCGGGGGCAGGAAGCCCGGGATGGTGTCGAGCCGCCCATCCGACTTGCGCCGTCCCGCCGCCGGCAGGCAGCGCAGCAGCCGCATGGTGTAGGGGTGCAGCGGACGGGCCAGAAGCTCCGCGCCGGGTCCTTCCTCCACGAGGCTGCCGGCATACAGCACGCCGATGCGGTCGCACATGCGCTCGATGATCGCGAGGTTGTGGCTGATGAACAGGACGGAGGTGGCGAACTCCCCCTTCAGGGCCACGATCAGGTCCAGCACCTCGGCTTCCACCGTGGCGTCGAGGCCGGTGGTGGGTTCGTCGAGCACCAGGAGCGTCGGGTTCTTGGCCAGCGCCATGGCGATGACGACGCGCTGCTGCATGCCGCCGGACAACTGGTGCGGGAAAGCGGTCATGACGCGCCCCGTGCCGGGGATGCGCACCTTGGCCAGCATCGCCTCCGCCCGGGCCAGCGCGTCGGCGCGGCGGGTGCCGGCCGCCTCGTACACCTCGGCGACCTGCCGCCCGACCGTCATGGACGGGTTGAGCGCGCGTCCGGGGTCCTGATAGACCATGGACACCTCCGTGCGCCGGAGCCGTCGCAGCCCGGCCGGGTCGAGATCGGTGATGTCCTGCCCGTCCACCAGCACCTGGCCGCCGCGGACCGCGCCGTTGCGCGCCAGCGCCCGCAGGGCGGCAAAGGCGACGGTGGACTTGCCGCAGCCGCTTTCGCCGACCAGCCCGTAGGTTTCGCCGGGTGCTATGGCGAACGACACGCCGCGCAGCACGGGCTGCTCGACGCCCCCCGTCCGGTAGGCGACGCTGAGGTCGCGAAGCTCAAGGGCCGGTGTGCTCTTCGAGGCGGTCATTCGAGCACCGCCTGGACGCCGTCCGCCACCAGGTTGACGCCCACCACCAGCGAAGCCGTGGCGGCGGCGGCGAAGCTCACCGTCCACCAGTAGCCGCCGGTCATCATGCCGTAGTTCTCCGAGATGGCGAGGCCCCAGTCCGCGGACGGCGGCTGGATGCCGAAGCCGAGGAAGCTGAGCGACGCCACGGTGAAGATCGCGTAGCCGAGCCGCACCGTGGTTTCCACCAGGATCGGCGGCAGCACGTTGGGCAGGATCTCGACGAACATGATGTGCAGCGCGCCTTCCCCGCGCAATTCGGCCGCGGAAACGTAGTCGAGCGAACGCTCGGACAGCACCGCGGAGCGCACCGTGCGGGCGATCAGCGGGGTGAAGATGATGCCGATCACCCCGATCACCGTGGGGGAGGACGGCCCGAGCGCCACAAGCACCAGCAGCGCCACCACGATCAGCGGCAAGGCCAGCAGCACCTCGATCAGCCGGCCGATCAGGCTGTCGAGCCAGCCGCCGACGTAGCCGGTGAGCAGGCCGAGCGTCGTGCCGGCCACCGTCGCCACCAGGGTCGCCAAAGGTGCGACCGACAGGATGGGCCGCGCGCCGACGACCACGCGGGAGAAGATGTCGCGCCCGATCTGGTCGGTGCCGAACCAGTGCGCCGCCGAGGGCGCCGCGAGCGTGTTCAGCAGGTCGTCGCCGTAGGGGTCGTAGGGCACCGCCAGCGGGCCGAACACCGCGCAGAGCACCCAGAACAGCACGATCCCCGCACCCGCCATGAACGACCCGGACCGCAGCAGCCGGGCGGCCCGGCTGGGCGCCGCCGCGAGCGGCTCGGCCGCCGGGTCGGCACCGGCAGCGACCGCCGGAGGGAGGCCGCCCTCCGCCGCCGCCAGGGTGGTGGCCGTCATCGCCCGCCCTCCCGCAGCCGCGGGTTCAGCACCGTGTAAAGCGAGTCGGCAACCAGGGTGGTCGCGACGAAGATGGCGCCCACCGCCAGGATGCCCGCTTCCAGCATGGGGAAGTCCTTGCCCCGCGCCGCGTTGAGGATGAGGCTGCCGATCCCCTGGTAGCGGAACAGCGACTCCACGACGACCAGCCCGCCGATCATGTAGCCGACCTGGGCGGCGACCACGGTGATGGTCGGCAGCAGCGCGTTGCCCAGGACATGGCGGACGATCACGGTCCGCTGGGGCAGCCCCTTGAGCACCGCGGTGCGGGCGTAGTCGGAATCGAGCGCCTCCAGCGTGCCGGCCCGCGCCATGCGGGCGATGTAGCCGAACAGCACGATGACCAGCGGCAGCGCCGGCAGGATCAGGTGGCGCAGCTGCTCCAGGGCCGGCGTGCCCGGCCGCGTCGCCGCGGAGATCGGCAGCCAGCGCAGCCAGATGCCGAGCACCAGGATCAGCGCGATGGAGGACACGAACTCCGGCACCACGGTGAGCGACAGGCTGGCCACGCTGATCGCCCGGTCCTGCCAGCGCCCGGCGCGCATCGCGGCATACACCCCGGCGCCGATGGACAGCGGCACGACGATGACAAAGGCGACCGCCGCAAGCTTGAGCGAGTTGAGCAGCGCGGTGCCCACGAACGGCGCCACCGGCGTGCGGAAGGTGTAGGAGCGGCCCATGTCGCCCAGGAGGAAGTGCCCGATCCAGGTGAGGTAGGTCTCGACCGCCGGGCGGTCGGCGCCGACCTCGTGGTTGATCGCCGCCACCGCGTCGGGGTCGGCGAGCGGCCCCAGGATCGCCCGGCCCACGTCGCCCGGCAGCACCTGCGCGCCGGCGAACACCACGACGCTGAGCAGCGCCAGCGTCAGCAAGGCGAGGCCCAGCCGCCGCCCGGCCTGCCGCCCGAAGCGGGCCAGCACCGGGCTAACCCCTCGGCATGGAGCGCCGCATCAGGCGACCGTCGCGTTGGCAAGGAACACCTGGCTGATCCCGGTGACGGTGATCCCGCCGACGCCGGCCGCGGTCGCCATAAGGTAGTCGTAGAAGTACGCGAAGATCACCGGCGTCTCGTCGAGCAGCAGCGCCTGGATCTTGCCCGCGGCCTCCCGCTGCTTGCCGAGGTCGGTGGTGGCGATGTATTGCGCCACCAGCGCGTCGTAGGCTGGGTTCTTGAAATGGGCGGCGTTCCACGCCCCGGCGCTGAGCAGCGGCGCACCCAGCAGCACGTTCGGCACGCCGCGGTGGCCGTAGTCGGTGATGCCCATCTCGGAATCGAGCCAGTCCGACTGGCCCGGCTGCGCCTTGCCGTAGTAGGCGGCGTCCGTCTCAATCTTGAGGTTCAGCTTCACCCCGATCTCGCGGCAGGCGTTCTGCACCAGCACGGCGTAGTCGGGGATCTCCTGCAGCCGCATGGTGGTGAGCGTCGCCTCGAACCCGTTGGCCGCGCCGGCCGCGGCCATCAGCGCGCGGGCCGCCGGGATGTCCTTCTTGCGCTGCGGCACCGCCTTGTCGGTGGAGGGATAAACCGGCGCGAAAGGCGAGTCGTTGCCGGGTTCGGCGAGGCCGCGGAACAGCCCGGCGACCAGGGCCGGGCGGTCGAGCGACATCGCGATGGCCTGCCGCACCCGCTTGTCGGCGAACTTCGGCGTGTCGTTGCGCATGTGGAGCTGCCGGTGGGTGGCCGCGCGCACCTTGACGATCTTCACGTCGGGGTCGTTCAGCAACCCTTGCGCGCCCTGCACCGCGACCTGCGAGATCACGTCCACCTGGCCGCCTTGCAGCGCCAGGATCTGCGGCTGCTGGTCGGCGAAGAAGGTGAACTCGGTGCGCGCTGGCAGCGCCTTGGCGCCCCAGTAGTCGGGGTTGCGGACGAAGCTCACGCCGACCTTGGGCGTGTACTTCTCCAGCTTGAAAGGCCCGGTGCCGATGAAGGTCTTCTCCCAGTCTCCGGCGTAGTCGGCGGGCAGGATGATCGCGTTGTAGTTGTCGGACGACACGATGTAGGGGAAGTTGCCGTTCGGCGCGTCCAGGTGGAACTCCACCGTGAGGTCATCGACCTTGCGCGTGCCGCCGACCGACAGGACGCCGCGCAGCGCCGACAGGGCGTTCGACCCGTTCTTCGGGTTGGCCAGCCGGTCCATGGTCGTCACCACGTCGTCGGCTTGGAGGACGTGCCCGTTGTGGAACTTCACGTTGGGCCGCAGCGCGAAGGTCCAGACGGTGCCGTCCTCGTTGGGCTTCCAGGACAGCGCCAGCATCGGGCGCAGCACCAGGTCCGGCTGGTCGAAGATCAGGAACTCGCCGGTCTGCATGAGCAGGATGAGGCCGCCCGAGGTCGCGGTGCTGACCGGCTCGACCACGCCCGCCGGGGTGGGCGAGGCGACGCGGATCGTAGCGTCTTTCTGGCCAGCCTGTGCCAGGGCGCGTCCGGCGCCGAACGGGTTTGCAGTGCCGAGCAGGCCGCCGAGCAGCGGCAGCGCCAGGCCGAACCGGCTGCCTTCCCGCAGCAGGCCGCGCCGGTCGAGGCGCCCGGCCAGGAACTCGTCAACCACGTGGTTTTCCAGGTCGCTCGCTTCCAGGCGCAGGCGGTCCAGGAACTTCAGTGCCGGAGACTTCGGCGTGCAATGCATGGGCATTCCCTTGGGCAGGAGCGGCGGCGCTCGGCCGCCATGCGGCCAAGACATGCAAAAAGTGTGCTTTCATACCCAAAAGGACGCAAGGTCTAAATCCGGTCAGGCCGCGCGGGCAGGCTCCGCGGCCGGGGCGCCCTGATGCCCGGCGCCCTCCGCGATGTGCTCGCGCGCCTTGCCGCAATACCAATCGACGAAGCGCAGCACGAGCGACTCAGCCTCCGGCGAGTACGGCCCCGGCACGAAGCCCGCCGAGCGCACGCCGCGCTGGTTGTTCTCGGCCAAGGCGCGGTCCTGCAGGTTGGTCCTGTCCCAAAGCTCCGTCAGTTGCGGGATGGTGTAGTCCACCCCTTCCACCGCGTCGGCGCTCACCAGCCACTTGGCCGTCACCACCGTTTCTTCCGGCGCGGTCGGCATGGCGCTGAACATGAACACGTAGTCGCCGAGCGCATGGGCGAAGCTGTGCGGCTCCAAGGCCCAGCGGAGCGAGCCGACATCGCCGTTGCCAACCCAGCCGATGGTGCGGGCGACGCAGGGCCGGCCGTCCATGGTCAGCGACTGCGTTCCCTCATTCAGCGGGAACCGCCCCGCCTGCCACCAAGACCCCTCGACGGGTCCAGTGGGCAAGCCCTGCTCGGCCATGCGCGCGTTGAACGCCTCGCTCACCTTCTGCTGCTCCGCCACGGCCAGCGACCGGCGGCCGACCGGGAAGGTGACGGACAGCTCCGGGTGGTTGACGGCGCAATGGTAGCACTCCCGCGCGTTCTCCATCACGAGCTTCCAGTTGGCCTTTTCCACCAGCGTGGCCTCGAACGCGACCTTGCCCCGGTGCAACTGGTGCGGCGCCAGCATCGGCTCGAACCGGTCGTGGAACTCGTCGAAGGCGGGCGGGCTGTCGGCCAGGCAGACATAGACCGTGCCGGCGATCGTGCGGAGCGCGACCGGGCGCAAGGCGTGCTCGGCCGGGTCGAAGTCGAGGGCCATGCGGGAAGCGTTGACGAGGTTGCCTTGTAGGTCGTAGGCCCATTGGTGGTAAGGGCAGACCAGCCGGGGCCGCTTCGCCAGGCCGTCCGCGCAGATCTGCGCGCCGCGGTGGCGGCAGGAGTTGAAGAACGCCCGCAGCGCGCCGTCCCGCCCGCGCACCACGACGACCGGGGAGCGCCCGACCGTCAGCGCCAGGGTGCAGCCCGGCGACGGCAGCTCCGCCTCGAAGCCGACCATGATCCAGGACCGGTGGTAGATCGCTTGGAGGTCGAATTCGAAGATGCCGGGGTCGGTGTAGAACTCGCGCGGCAGGGCGTGGCCGGGGCGCCGCTGGTCGAGCAGGGCGTGGATGCGGGCGAGGTCGGTCATGGAGGTCCTTCGGCATGCGGGGCTTGTGCCGGGAGTGTGCCGGATTCGGCGCCGCCTGGCTTATCGCTTTTTGGGATGGCCCGATCTGTTTTTGTGCGCCGCATCCCGCAGGGGTTGCCGGGGCGGCCCGGCGCGAGGCAACGTGCCGCCATGCGGAACCATCTTCGGGGCGGCGTGGCCGGGAAGCAGGCGTGAGGATCGCTGGTTGAGATCGCGTCCGCCCATCGACCGGCGCTGGCTGCCGCTGAACGCGCTCCGCGCCTTCGAGGCGGTGGGCCAGCGCCTCAACTTCACCGGCGCCGCCCAGTCGCTCGGCGTGTCGCAGAGCGCCATCAGCCGCCACGTCATCAGCCTGGAGGCGCTGCTGGGCGTGCAGCTTTTCGAGCGCCGGCCGCAGGGCCTGGCCCTCACCGCGGCCGGGGCGGCCTTGCTGCCCGTGGTCGCCAAGTCGTTCGACCGGATGGAGCAGTCGCTGAACGGCATCACGGGCGACGGGTCCGGCCCGCGCACGCTGCGCCTGCACCTGCCGCCGAGCTTCGCGCAGATGCTGGCAGTGCCCATGCTGCAGGACCTGCGGCGCGAGTGGCCGGGCCTTTCGCTCGACATTTCCACCCCCGGCACGGTCGGCGCGCCGCCGCAGGACGTGGATGCCGCCGTGGTGTATGCGCGTCCGCAGGGCGGCACGCACGTCTCGAACCTGCTGTGGATGATCCAGGTCGCGCCGATGTGCCACCCGGCGCTGGCGGAGCGCGCCCGCGCCGCCGGGCCGGCCGCCTTCCTGGCGGAAGCCGAGCTGCTGCACGTCAAGCTGGAACGCGAGCCGCGCCACATGCTGTGGGAAGGCTTCGCCCGGCAGACCGGCTTGCAGGTCGACGTGTCCCGCGGCCTCGCCTTCGACACCGCCTGCCTGGCGGCGCAATACGCGCAGTCCGGGGAAGGGGTGGCCCTGCTCGACATCCGGCTGTTCGCCCGCGACCTGGCCGAGGGCCGGCTCGCCACGCCGTTCGACAGCGCGGTCGAGGACGGCTACGGCTATTTCCTCAACGTCCATCCGGAAGACCTTGCCGACCCCGCCGTGGCCGCGTTCCGCTCCTGGGTGATCCAGCGGTTCGCCGCCTGCGACGAGGGGCGCGCCGTGCGCCGCCCGCACTTGCGGTCGGTGTGATGGACCATTTGCCCACACGCAGGAGACGCCCATGACCAAGGCCCTCATCGTCGGCGGCGGCATCGCCGGGCTGTCAACCGCCTGGGCGCTGGCCCGGCGCGGCATCGAGGTCGAGCTGTTCGAGCAGGGGCCGCTGCCCAACCCGCGGGCGTCCTCCTACGACGAGCACCGCATCACCCGCCATGCCTACGGCGCCATGGAGGGCTACGCGCACCTGATGCCCGAGGCGTTCCGGGTGTGGGACAGCCTGTGGCGGGCCATCGGCACGTCGCATTACGAGCCGTGCGGGGCCGTGTACTTCCTGCGGCACGACAACGGCTGGTACGGCGGGGTGTCGCGCTCGCTCGACGCCATGGGCATCGGCTACCGCGACGTGCCCTTGAATGAAGTGGAGCGCCGGTTCCCGATGGTGCAGGCGGACGGCTTGCAGCGCGCCGTCAGCACGGACGGCGCGGGCATGCTGTTCCCGGTCCGCATCCTGACCGACCTCGTGGTCCTGCTGGGCCGGCTCGGCGTGCGGCTGCGCACGGGAACGCTGGTCAGCGAGGTCGATCCGGAGCGCGGCCGGGTCGTCGCCGACGGGGTCACGCATGGCGGCGACGCGGCGGTGGTGGCGGCCGGCGCCTGGGCGGACCGGCTGGTGCCGGGCCTGCGCGGCGTCGCGGTGCCGTCGCGGCAGGCCGTGCTTTACCTGTCGCCGCCCGCGGACCTGGCGGAGGCCTGGGCGGTGGCGCCGGTGATGCTGGAGGTGCGGCCTGATGGCGGGCTGTACACCCTGCCGCCGCGGCGCGGCACGCGGCTCAAGGTCGGCGACCACGTGTTCTCCCGCACCGGCGACCCCGACGGCGACCGGATCGCCCACGCCCGCGACCTGGAGCGGCTGTGGCCGGCGGCGCGCGCCGCGTATCGGGACCTCGACCGCTACAGCGTGCTCGAACCCAAGGCGTGCTTCTACACCGTGACCGAGCACGAGGAGTTCCTGGTGCACCCGCTCGGTGCGGCCGGCTGGCTGGTCAGCGCCTGCTCCGGCCACGGCTTCAAGCTGGGGGCGCTGATGGGCGAGCTGGTGGGTCGGGCCATCGCGGGCGAGATGCCGGCGGCCGAGGTGACGGAGCTGGCCGGCGGCCGGGTGACGCACCCGCGCTGGCGGCAGGCGGTGGCGGCGTGAACGGCCCGGCCCGGCGCAACCGGGCGCCCGGCTTCGCCACCCGCGCCATCCATCACGGCTTCGACCGCACGGGGGCGCAAGGCGCGCTGATCCCGCCGATCTACATGACCTCGACCTACGCCTTCGAGCATGCCGCGGAGAGCGAGGCGGTCGCGGCCGGCGAGTTGCTGCGCCCGCTGTACGGGCGGGAGGAGAACCCGACCCAATCGGTGCTGGAAGCCCGGCTCGCGAACCTGGAGGGCGCCGAGGCCTGCGTCGTGTTCGCATCTGGCATGGGGGCGGTCGGGTCGCTGATGCTGTCCTTGCTGTCCCAGGGCGACGAAATCGTCGTGCACCGCACGGTGTATTCCAACACCCTGGCGCTGACCGAGGACGCGCTGCCGCGGTTCGGCATCAAGGTCATCCCGGTCGATCTGTCGGACCCGGCCAACCTCGACCCCGTGCTGTCCCGCCGCACCCGGATGGTTTATTTCGAGACGCCGGTGAACCCGACCGCCGAGGTGCTCGACATCGCGGCCATCGCCGGGCGCGCCCGCGCGGCGGGCGCCATGGCCGTCGTGGACAGCACCTACGCCTCTCCGGCGCTGCAGCGCCCGCTGGAGCACGGCGCGCACCTCGTGCTGCACGCGCTGACCAAGTACATCAACGGCCACGGCGACCTGCTCGGCGGCGCGGTGATGGGCGACGCCGCGACGGTGGAGCGGCTGCGGCGGCACGGGCTGCGCTACATCACCGGCGCCACGATGTCGCCGATGTCGGCCTTCCTGGTGCTGCGCGGCATGAAAACGCTGCCGCTGCGCATGGAGCGGCACGGGCAAACGGCGCAGCGCATCGCGGAGATGCTGGCTGGGCACGGCGCGGTGGCGCGGGTACGCTACCCTTTCCTGCCGTCCGACCCCGGCCATGCCGCGGCGCGGCGGCAGATGGCGAACGGCTCGGGGATGCTGTCGTTCAGCCTCCTATCCGGCAACGACGGCGCGGACCGCTTCATGGACCGCCTGCGGCTCGTGCTGCGCGCGGTCAGCCTGGGGGACGCGGAAACGCTCGTCATGCGCCCGGGCGCCCTGCTGCGCGGCGCGCTCCGCGCCGACCCGGCGGCGCACCTGGCGGGCGGCGTCGATGAGCCGATGATGCGCCTGTCGGTCGGGCTGGAGGATGCGGAGGACCTGCTGGACGACCTGTCGCAGGCGCTGGACGCCGCCTGACCCGACTGCGAAAAAAAGGCGGTGCCCGAAAGCACCGCCAAGTTTAGGGAGGAAACGTCCGCAGCATGACAGAGCCATGCTGCACTGCACAAGATAAACATCTCCTGGGCCGATGCAAGGGGAAAAATTCGGCAATGTGCGATTTATACCGTATGGTGGCCGGAGGAAGCCAGCACATGGCCGCTTCCCCTCACGGGGCGGCAGCCTGGCGGGAAGGTCAACCCAGGCTTGGGTAAGCCCTGGCGCAAGACTCTGAGCGGATAGGTGGACCAGTTCCATGCCGGAATTGACTGCGGTGGAAATGCCGGAAAGCAAGAGATGCTGTTGAAAAAGGCTCTGCGGCCACCGTTAGGATAGGGCGAGCGGCTGTGA
>CAXSEX010000108.1:0-11321 GCA_964236415.1 uncultured Acetobacteraceae bacterium
GGGCCGCCGCGCGATCACCACCCCAGGCTCGCATCGGAGTTTTTCAACAGTCTCGCTCGGCTTCGGGACAGCGATGGCGGGGCTGACGGGGGCGGGCTGCTCCCTCGTGTTCCCCGCGCTGGGCGTGGAGGCCGTGCGGCGCGTGCCCGCGGAGAACCGGGGCACGGCGCTCGGGGCCTTCGCGGCGTTCCAGGACCTTGCCCTCGGCCTGACTGGCCCGGTGCTGGGGATGCTGGCCGCGGCGGCCGGCCCGGCCGCCCCGTTCGGGGTCGGCGCGGCCGCCGCGGCGACGGGCGCCGCGCTTGCCCTCACGCTCGGGCGCCGGACCCCGGCCCGGGCGTGATGCCGCCGGCTAGGGCGTGACCGCATCAGCGTGCCGTGCTCGGCGGCGATGGCGGCGGCGATGCGGCCGGCGCCCCGCGCGGGGGTTCACACGTCCAGCCACCGGCCTTCCCGTGCGGAACGATAGGCCAACTCCACGAGCTTCTGAACCTCGTAGCCCTCGCGGAAATCCGGCCCCCGGCGCGGGCCGCCGGTCGCCGCATGCAGGAAGTCGCGCGCCTCGATCGCCTTGAGGTCGTTGAAGCCGATCTGATGGCCCGGCGCCACGCAGAACGCGCCGTACGGCTCGTGCTCCGGCCCGGCGAGCACGGTGCGGAACCCGCGCCGGCTCGCCCCATCCCCGGTGTAGTAAACCTGCAGCTCGTTGAACCGCTCCTGCGTGAACAGGATTGCGCCTTTCGTGCCGTAAAGCTCGAAGTCGTGCTGCATCTTGCGGCCCGTAGCGATCCAGTTCGCTTCCAGGCTGCCGCTCGCGCCACCCTCGAAGCGCAGGAACAGCCGGGCGACGTCGTCCACCTCGATTACGCGGGTCTCGGCGGCGCCCGCGCGGACCGGGCGCTCGGCAACGGGCGTGTCCACCTCCGCCATGAGCTTGGCCACGGGGCCGACCAGGTGGCGGGCGGCGGCCAGGATATGGCTGCCGATGTCGGCCAGGGCGCCGCCCCCGCCCGCCGGGTCGAGGCGCCAGGTCCAGGGGGCCTGGGCGTCGGCCATGTAGTCCTCGGCATGGACGCCGCGGAAGGTGCGGATGTCGCCGATCTCGCCGGACGCGACGATCTCGTGGGCCAGGGCGACCATGGGGTTCTTGAGGTAGTTGAAACCCACCTGGGTGGCCAGCCCGGCCGCCTCTGCGGCCTCGGCCATTTCCAGGGCCTCGGCAGCCGTGGGCGCCAGCGGCTTCTCGCACCAGACGTGCTTGCCCGCGGCCAGGGCCGCAAGCGCCATCTCGCGGTGCAGGGTGTTGGGCGTGGCGACGGACACGACGTGGATGGCCGGGTCGTCCAGCAGGTCGCGCCAGTGGCCGGTCGAGCGCCGGAAGCCCAGCGCCCCGGCCGCGCGCCCGGCGAGCGCCGGGTCGGCGTCGGCCAGGACGGCCAGGTCCACCTCGAAGGACAGGCCGAACACCCGCGCCGCCGTGGCGTAGCCCAGCGCGTGCGCCTTGCCCATGAAGCCGGACCCGATCAGGCCCACGCCGACTTTGCTCTCGATCACCATGCTGCGCCCCGGGCGGCCTTGCCGCGCTGCTTGGAACCGTTAGACCGGGCTTTCGCGCCCTGCAAGGAAGGTTGCAATTCCCTGTCCGCAGTTGGTCCGTGGTCAAGCCTGCCGCGGCATGATAATGGGAAGGGAACCGCCAGGCTTGGCGGCGTCTAGAAAAAACGGCGTCCGGCGAACGGACGGGGCGACGCCGCAAGGCCGCCAAGGGGGAGGACAAGCGGTGCCGGTTCTGGAGCTGCGCAACATCGTCAAGCATTTCGGCGCGATCCACGCGCTGAACGACGTGGACCTGCACGTCGAGCCGGGCGAGGTGCTGGGCTTGATGGGTGACAACGGCGCGGGCAAATCAACGCTGGTCCGGGTCATGGCCGGCAACTTCCCGCCCACCTCCGGAGACGTGCTGATCGACGGCGAAGCGCAGCACTTCGGCAAGCCGGTGGAGGCGCGGAAGAAGGGGATCGAGGTCGTGTACCAGGACCTCGCCTTGTGCAACAACCTGTCGGCCGCCGCCAACGTGTTCCTGGGGCGCGAGATCAAGAAGGGCGCCGGGCCGATCCGCTGGCTCGACCACGCGGCCATGGCCCGGCGCGCCGGCGAGCTGTTCGCCGAGTTGAAGTCGGAAACCCGGCCCCGCGACCTGGTGCGGCAGATGTCGGGCGGGCAGCGGCAGGCCGTGGCCATCGCCCGCACCCGCCTGTCGCGGGCCAAGGTGGTGCTGATGGACGAGCCGACCGCGGCCATCTCCGTGCGCCAGGTCGCGGAGGTGCTCGACCTGATCCGCCGGCTGCGCGACAGCGGCATGGCCGTGATCCTGATCAGCCACCGCATGCCCGACGTGTTCGACGTGTGCGACCGGGTGGTGGTCATGCGCCGCGGGCGCAAGGTCGCCGACAAGCCCATCGCCGGCACCAGCCCCGAGGAAGTCACCGGCTTGATCACGGGAGCGATCCATGTCGCCTGACACGTCCCAGGCCGCGCCGGCCACCGCCCACGCCGCCATCGACCGCGCGATCCTGGACGCGCGGGAACGGTCGCCACTGCAGGGCCTCGTCGCGTCCCAGGCCTTCTGGGTCACGGTCGCGCTGGCGGTGATCTGCGTCATCATGGGGGTGTGGCAGCCGGCCTCCTTCGCCACCTTCGACAACTTCTTCAACATCACCCGCAACTTCTCGTTCATCGGCATCATGGCGCTGGGCATGGTGGCGGTGATCGCCACCGGCGGCATCGACCTGTCGGTCGGCTCGGTGATGGGCCTCGTGGCCGTGGTCTGCGGCCTGATGCTGCAAGCCGGCAGCCCCTGGTGGCAGACGGTGCTTGCCGGGCTGGCGGCGGGCGGGGTGGTCGGCGCGATCAACGGCGTGCTCGTCGCCTATGTCGGCCTGTCGTCCTTCGTGGTCACGCTGGGCATGCTGTCGGTGGCCCGGTCAGTCGCGGTGGTGCTGTCGGGCAACCGCATGATCTACGACTTCGGACCCGGCGGACCCGCCTTCAAGCTGCTCGGCAACGGCCGCCTCGACCTGCTCCGGGTCGGCGAAAGCACGCTGTCCCTGTCCTACCCGCTGCTCGTGCTGATCGTCCTCACCGCGGCCTTCGCCGTGGTGCTCAAGATGACGGCCTGGGGCCGCTACATCCTCGCCATCGGCGGCAACGAGAACGCGGCGCTGCTCACCGGCGTCCCGGTGAAGCGGGTGAAGGTCCAGTGCTACGTGGCGTCCGGCCTCGCCGCGGCGCTCGCGGCGGTGCTGAACGTGGGCTGGTCAGGCTCGGCCATCAACGCGCTGGGCACGGGGTACGAGTTGCTCGCCATCTCGGCGGCGGTGATCGGCGGTGCCAACCTGCTGGGTGGGCACGGCAGCGCCTACGGCGCGTTCATCGGCGCCGCGCTCATCTTCGTCATCCGCAACGCGCTCCTGATGGCCGGGGTCGATTCGAACTGGCAGGGCACCTTCGTGGGCGTGTTCCTGGTTGCCGCGGTCTACCTCGGGAAGATCCGCGCAAAAAACGGCTAAGCCGGGCGAACCACCGGCACGCCGTTCGATCAACAAGGGTTCAGGGAGGGTCAGTATTCAGCATGGTGAGATCGGCTTTGTTGTGCGCGGCGGCGGTCGGCGCGCTCGTTCTGGCCGCGGGCGGGGCAAGCGCCGCGGACAAGAAATACACGTTTGCGCTCGTGCCGAAGAACACCAACAACCCGTTCTTCGACCAGGCGCTCGACGGCTGCCGCAAAGCCGAGAAGGATCTGGGCGGCACGGTCCAGTGCCTTTACATCGGACCCGGCGAGCACGGCGGCGGCGACGAGCAGGCGCAGATCGTCGCGGACCTGATCACCAAGCGGGTGGACGGCATCGCGGTGTCCCCCGCCAACGCGCCGGCGATCGCGAACGCGCTCGCCGGCGCCAAGGCGGCCAACATCCCGGTCCTGACCTGGGACTCCGACCTGCTCGAACGGGACAAGAGCCTGCGCGCCGCCTATGTGGGTACGCACAACTACGACATCGGCGTGAACCTCGCCAAGCTGGCAACGCAGGCCAAGCCGCAGGGCGGCACGCTCTGCATCCAGTCCGGGGGCGCAGCCGCGGCCAACCACAACGAGCGCATGCAGGGCATCCGCGACACGCTTTCGGGCAAGAAGAGCGCCGCAGCGCCCGGCGAGCGCCTGGCCGGGCAGAATGGCTGGACGGAAGCGTCCGGCTGCCCGCTCTACACGGACGACGACTTCCCGCGCGCGATCCAGCAGATGGAGGACACGCTTGCCAAGCTGCCCAACCTGGACGCCTTCGTGGCGACGGGCGGCTTCCCCGAGTTCCTGCCGGACGCCTACCGCAACATCGCGTCGCGCCAAAAGGACAGGATCGCTTCGGGCAAGCTCGTGCTGTTGATAGCGGACACGCTGCCCGTGCAGATCGAGTTGTTGAAAGAAGGCTTGGCCACCGGGAACGTCGGCCAACGGCCGTTCGAGATGGGCTACAAGGCCATGCAATTCCTGAAGGACATCAAGGACGGCAAGGCGGCCCCGCAGGATCCGACCTACACCGGCCTGGACGTCTGCACTCCCAAGACCGCCGCGACCTGCATCGGCGGCGGAAGCTGACAGCGGCGGTCGCGCCCGGGTAGGAGCCGAGGGCAACGGCCTTCCGCTCCGATCCCCGCGCCATTGCGAGCCGTGCGTGCAGCGCGGCAATCCAGGGGCCGCCCTGGGTTGCCGCGGCGCCTCAAGCCGGGGTGGCGGCTGCGGCGGCCATCTTCCCGCCGTTCAAAAGATCGGCCAACGCAAGGCGCTGCGCCGGTTGCCCGAACCAGCGGGCGATCTCGGATACGGGCCTCGGCTGGTCGAAGTAGTAGCCCTGCGCCTGGGTGCATCCCGCTTGCCGCACCTGGTCAAGCTGTTCCGGGGTTTCGATGCCCTCCGCCGTGGTGGCCATCCCCAGGGTCTGCGCGAGCTGCGCGACGGAACGGACGATCGCCAGGCAATTGGGGCGGCGGTCCATCTCGCGGATGAAGGACTGGTCGATCTTGATCCTGTCGAACGGGAAGCTCCGAAGGTAGCTCAGCGACGAGTAGCCGGTGCCGAAGTCGTCCAGCGCGATCTCCACCCCGCAGTCGCGAAGCTCGTGCAGCGTCGCCAGGACCTTGTCGCTGTCCTTGAGGAGCGCCGACTCGGTGATCTCAAGCGCGAGCCGCCGCGCCGGCAGCCCCGCGGCGTCCAGCGAGGCGCGGACCGCCCGCACCAGGCCGTCGCCCCGGAACTGGAGCGGCGACAGGTTCACCGCGACCGTGACATCCCCGGGCCACGCCGCGGCGTCGCGGCACGCCTGCGCCAGCACCCATTCCCCGATCCGGCCGATCAGGCCCATCTCCTCCGCAACCGGGATGAACCGGGCCGGGGAGACCATGCCGAGCGTGGGGTGGCGCCACCGCAGGAGCGCCTCGAAGCCAGTCACCCTGTCCGCCGCGAGGTCGAACAAAGGCTGGTAGAACAGGACCAGCTCGTGCCGGTTGACCGCCTCGTGCAGCTCCGTTTCCATCGCCCGGCGCGCTTGCAGCTGCGCGTCCATCTCGTCCTCGAACAGGCGATACGTCCCGCGCCCCTCGCCCTTGGCCTTGTACAGGGCGATGTCCGCGTTCTTCAGCAGGTGGTCCACGTCGCGCCCGTCGCACGTTGCCGCCGCGATCCCGATGCTCGCGCCGATGACAACGCGCTTCCCGTCGATGTCGTAGGGCGCGCCAAGCGCCTTGACCAGGCGCCGGGCCAGCGCCACGGCGTGCTCGGGCTGGCAGGAGGACGATTGCAGGATCGCGAACTCGTCGCCGCCCAGGCGCGCCACGGTGTCCCCGCCGCGCACGCAGTCCAGCGCCCGCTGCGCCACCTGCTTCAGCAGCATGTCGCCCGCGGGGTGGCCGAGGCTGTCGTTCACGTCCTTGAAATGGTCCAGGTCGAGGCAGAGCACCGCCAGGTTGGCGTCCGCCCGCCGCTCCCTCTTGAGGAGCTGCCCGAGCCTTTCCTCGAACAGCAGGCGGTTGGGGAGGGAGGTGAGCGCGTCGTGGTGCGCCATGAAGTGGATGCGCGCCTCCGCCCGGCGGCGCTCGGAGATGTCCTCGTAGGTCGCGACCCAGCCGTTCCCGGGCATGGGCTGGTGCGACACGGCAACCGCCTGCCCGCCCGCATTCTCCTGGAAAAAGTTGCCCGCCCGTGCAGCCGCGATCAGCTCCCGCTGCTTGCCGCAGATCGCCTCGATCACCTCCCGCTCGTAGCGGCTCGCCACGGCGGCGTTCCGGAACACGTCCTCGATGGGTGCGCCGGGCTGGACGGCCGCCGCCGGAAGGTCGAACAGCCTGAGGAACCGGCTGTTGCACACGATCACCCTCTGCTCCTGGTCCACCATGCAGAGGGCCTGCGACATGTTGTTGAGCGCGGCGTCGAAGCGCGCGTTCTGCGTTTCCAAGGTCCGGTCGCGCTCCCGGAGGTCGCGCACCAGCGTGTGGACCTCGTCGTGCGCCCGTCCGAGCAGCCTGTTGTGCGCCGTGACGACCCCGATCAGCCCGAAGCCGCAGACGGCCAGCCCGGCGATGATGGTGGAGAAGATTGCATGCAGGCCGCTGAGATGCGCCTGGTCGCGCGCCACCAGGTCGGCGTCGCGCGCGTTGGCGGCTGCGGCGAGTTTTACGAGTTGGGGCCCCAGCGGGGACACCAGCTTGAGCAGCTGGCCCACGGCAGCATCGTGCCCAAGGTTGTCGATCAGCGGCTGCGCCGCGTCCACGGCGGCGCGCAGCCGCGCAACGACGGCTTGGAGGTCGGCACGGTTTCGGGTGAGGGCTTCGACCTCGTTGTTGTCCAGCAGGCTGATCCGGTTCCTCACGATGTCGAGCCTGAGCTGGACTTGGTCCCGGCCGACGCCGCTGCCGGGCAGCGTCGTTTCGACGATGGCCGCCTCAAGGCGCGTGACCTCGACCGGGGCCAGGCCTGCGACAAAGGCCAGGTTGTAGCGCGACACCTGCCGCAGCGCGTTCTGCCGCTGCGTGATGAAGTGGGACGTGACGGCGCTGGCAAGCACAAGAAGGCAGGTCGCGCCCGCAAGGACGATTTTGACCCGCCTGACGGTGACGCCGGGAAGCCAGCACCGCACATGGAAAGCCGTTCTCACCAACGCCGCCATGAGGACGCCCGCCACGGTGAACCATTTTCCGGTCGGGCCTGGCTGGGCCGCCCTGGCCTGGGCGCGCCTCCCGTCGCCCGCAAGACTTGGAACGGCTTCGGTCTTGGACGTCATCGGCCCGGCTTGCACCGCGCTTCGCGTCCCGGCCGCGATGCGGGCCGCCAAAGCGCGCGTTCCCTGTCCATTTTAATCGCTACCCGATGTCGAGTTGGGCGAGCTGCCAAGCCGACCTGTTGTAGAACTTCTCGGCCTGCAGCTCGGGGGCGCTGTCGAACGGGTAAACGATGAACAGCGGCCCCTTGTCGCGGACGGGCATGTACTCGCCGTCGCGCTTGAGCGCGAGCAGCACGTCATACCGCTCGAAGTCCGCAACCGGGATTTCGGTCGCATAGTCGTTCAGCGCGGTCGCGGTGACGCGCTCGCCCGAGGCGCCCACAGCGCGCATCAGCGTGCGCATCAGAACGCCGTCGAAGCGCACTGCCCCCTTGAACCAAGGCGTGCTCGTGACGAAGCCCGCCGTGCCGAGGGCTTCCAGCATCGGCCGGTCGAACCATGCCTCGTCTCCGTTGTTGCGCACGCCGATGCGCCCTGAGATCGTCAGGATCGGCGTTCCCTGCGGCCTGGACAGGCCCGCAAGTGCGGGGCGCGACGCCAGCCCAGCCGCAAGGAGGCCGCCGAGCGACCGGCGGGACAGCACCCTATCCATGGCGAGGAGATTCCACGCCCTACCTCACGCTCAGTGCTCGCCGGAGCAGGCGCAGGCCTGGGAACTGCCAGGCTGGCCCTGACGAGCCACCACGCGATCCAACCCCTGGAGCCGGGTGCTCAGCCGTTGCCAGATCCAGCGGGCCACGTTCTCAAGCGCCGGCACCGAAAACCCCTCGATCTTGTTGAGGTGGCGGTGGTCCAGTTCGCGCCGCACCACGTCGATCACCGGCTCGACTTCGTCGAGGCCGTGGGACCAGCTGAAAACCGGGTGCGCCTCCCCGCTCAGGGTCCCCTTGACCCGGAACGAGTGCCCGTGCAGCCCGCAATGCCCAGGGGTCTGGTGAGCGGCCTCAAACCCGAATTCTGTCAACGTCTGCTGCATCGTCGTGCGGCCGCGGCCGGCTCCCAATTCGCTGGGGATTGCATAAACAAAATGTTTTGATTTTGCAATGACATGCAGCGGGGCCGGGTGCTAGGAAAGGTCATCATCATCGTCGGTTTGGACCGCCATGGCGGCCGTGCCTGCTGGAAACACGCTGGCCCGGCTCCCGGTCAGCCCGCGCCATCCCCGCCCCCACGTCATGCGGCCGGCCAGTTTGGCCTGGCGGACCCGCGGCGCGTGGTGGCGGCAGGGCGGGGACACCCCACATGCGATGCCATGGACCGCAGCTTCCCGATGACCCGCGCCGCCGGGCTGGCCCGCCTCGCCGCCTTCACGCCTGCCATGGGCCGCGCCTACGCCGCCGGGCGCAACACCGACCACGGGCCGGAGACGGAGGCCGCGACCGCCGCCGTGTCGCCCTACCTGCGCCGCCGCCTGGTCCTGGAGCAGGAGGCGGTGGACGCGGCGCTTGCGGCGCACGGGCCGGGTGCCGAACAGTTCGTGCAGGAGGTGTTCTGGCGCAGCTACTTCAAGGGCCACCTGGAAACCCGGCCGGAGCTGTGGTCCGATTATCAGCGCCTGGCCGCCGCCAGCCGCGCCAAGCTGGACGCCAACGCCGGGCTGCGCCTCGCCTTTGAGCAGGCGGTGGAGGGCCGCACCGGCATCGACGGCTTCGACGACTGGGCGCGGGAGCTGACGGGCACGAACTGGCTGCACAACCACGCCCGGATGTGGTTCGCCTCCATCTGGATCTTCACGCTGCGGCTGCCCTGGGCGCTGGGCGCGGACCACTTCATGCGCCACCTGCTGGACGGCGACCCCGCGAGCAACACGCTGTCCTGGCGGTGGGTCGCCGGGCTGCACACCCGTGGCAAGCCCTACGCCGCGCGGGCGGAGAACATCCGGCGCTACACGAACGGCCGCTACGACCCGGCCGGCCTGAACGAGGAGCCGACCGCCCTGGAGGAACCGGAGTCCGCCCCGGCCCGCCCGCTGCCGCCGGGCGACGCCCCGCCCGAGGGCGATGTGGCGCTGCTGCTGCACCTCGACGACCTGCACCCCGAGAGCTTGCCGCTCGGCCGGGCGCGGGTCGTGCGGGTGGGCGGGCTGCTGGCCCATGCGGAGGGCGCGGCTCCCCGGGTCCGGCAGGCCGACGAAGAAGCGATGGCCGACGCGCTGGCCCGGGCAGCGGCGCATTTCGGCTGCCCGGCGGGATCGGCGGAGCCGGGCTGGGCCGAGGGCTTTCCCATCGTCACCGCCTGGGCGCCAGTCGGCCCCTCGGCCGCCACGCTGCCGCCCAGCGTGCGGGTGCGCCGGCGCTGGGACGACGCGGCCTGGCCCCGGGCGACGCGCGGCTACTTCCAGATGAAGTCGGCGATCCCCGCCATCCTGCAAGCGGCAGCTTCCGGCGAGGCCGCGGGGCGTTAACCCGGCAGTCACCAATTCACGGCATGGATAGCTCATCAGCAGCGCCGCGTCGGCGGCGTGTCTGGCCGGCTGGAAGGCTCCGCCCGAGAGGGCCTACAGCATCCCAGCCGCGATGTTCACGGTGAGCGCCACGATCACGGTGTTGAACAGGAAGCTGAGCAGCCCGTGCAGCAAGGCAAGGCGCCGCAGGCGCCGGGCGGTGATCTGCACGTCGGACACCTGGAACGTCATGCCGATCACGATGGAGAAGTAAAGGAAGTCGATGTAGTCGGGCTGATCGTCCGAAGGGAAATCCAGCCCGCCCTTGTTCTGGCCGCGCCCGTCGAGGTCGTACCATTCATGCGCGTAGCGGAACGCGAACACGAAATGCGTCAGCAGCCAGGACAGCATCAAGGTCGCAGCCACCAGCGCGACGTGCAGGTTGCGCTCGACGCCGGGCGTGTTCTTCAGGTCGGCGAACTCGCCCGAGAGCGCCGCGAAGCTGAAAACGGTGCCCAGCAGCATGACCCAGAAGATGGTCCACTCCCCTTCCTCCTGCGCCTCCGCCTCGGCCGCCATCTGCGCGGGCGGGCGGGCGAAGAAAAGATGCAGGGCGAGCACGATGAACGCCAAGGCGCCGGCATCCCAGCCGGTGATGGCTCGGCTTTGGGCGGGCCAGCCCGGGGCGGCGACGCCGAGCAGCGCCCAAACGGCCAGGCCGACGCCCAGGGCCATGAAGGTGCGCCGATGCCCGGCCAGCACCCGGCCCGGCAGGGACGAGGCTATCAACCGCCGGCCCACGCGCTTGCATCCGGATTCAAGGCCCTACCCGCAGTCATCCGCGCCATCCAGGGGAAAGGCATGATGCATCCGCGGGCTGCCTCGTCAATTGGGTCTGAGAAGCAAGGGGACATAGAATCCATGCGATGACCGCGCCTATTGTCATGTTGCATTTAACCGTGAGACTGGTGCCGTTAGCGTCGGCTGCTGCACTTAACCGTGAGACTTAAAAGCTGTTTGGTATCAAGTTTGCAGCAAGCCTGAGACTAAGCAGTCTTGGCCATAAGATTGGGGAGGTTCGGCCGCAACGAGCAGTGGACGGAACCGCGGCCCGCCGGGCCAGTCGGTGAGCACGTAGCGGAAGTTGGCACGGTGCATGCCGAACGTTCCGGCCCACATGGCCGGGATCGCCGTGGCCGGGTCCTCGGTGGCGAGCGCGAAGCCGGCGAGCAGGGCGGTGCGGAACGGCAGCGGCACGTTGGACCAGGGTTGTGCGCTCCATCGTGACCCCGTGCTGCTCAAGGGCGGCGTTGAAGCCGGGCACCACGGCATCCAGCGTCCACCCCTGACGCTCGCCGTCCGCGGGGAGCCGCTCGCAGCCGGCCTGGATCATGAGCAGGCGCATCAGCCGCATGGGCGGGATCAGCGGCACGGCGGTCTCAGCGCGGTGGAGGGCGGCGTCGAGCAGGCGCTCGCCGTCCAGCGCCTTGGCCCACAGGTGCGGAAACAAGTCGGGCAAGGCGCGGTTGGCGCCGAGGCTGGCCGCGGTCCGCCATGAGGGCGACACGCGCGAGCCGCACTGCGGGCAGGTGATCCGCCAGGTGTGGAAC
>CAXSEX010000109.1:0-7733 GCA_964236415.1 uncultured Acetobacteraceae bacterium
GAAGGTGCCGAGCATCGGCGACGGCAGCCCCTGCGTCGGCGCCCCGCCCGTCACCCTGTCGGCCGGCCCGCACGCGGCGAGACCGGCCGCCAGCAGAAGCGGGCCGGCACGGCGCATGGGGTCAGCCGACGATGTCGGTGCCCGCGAAGAAGAAGCTGATTTCCTGGGCGGCGGCCTTGGCGCTGTCAGAGCCGTGCACGCTGTTGGCCTCGATGCTTTCGGCGAACAGCTTGCGGATGGTGCCGGCGTCGGCGTTGGCCGGGTTGGTGGCGCCCATCAGCTTGCGGTTCAGCGCGATGGCGTCCTCGCCTTCCAGCACCTGCACGACGACGGGGCCGCTCACCATGAAGCCGACCAGGTCCTTGAAGAAGCCGCGCTCGCGGTGCGCGGCGTAGAACGCCTTCGCCTGCGCCTGCGACAGGTGCAGCCGCCGCTGGGCGACGACGCGCAGGCCCGCCTCCTCGAACACGGCGTTGATCTTGCCGGTCAGGTTGCGGCGGGTGGCGTCGGGCTTGAGGATGGACAGCGTGCGCTCGGTGGCCATGGCGGGTTCCTAATCAACGATGCCCGGGCGTTTAGGCCAAGGGCCGGGTTGGAGCAAGTTCGGGCCAGGCGTGGGCGCAGCGGAACGGGCTTTCCCGGGGCGGCGGCTGCGCCTACATCCCCGGCATGAGCCTGCTCACCCTCGACCGCGTCACCCTGCGCATGGCCGGCCGCACCCTGCTGGATCAGGCGGAGCTGCGCGTCGATCCCGGGCGGCGCATCGGCCTCGTGGGCCGCAACGGCGCGGGCAAGAGCACGCTGCTCAAGGCCATCGCGGGCGAGCTGCCGGTCGATGGCGGGGAGATCACCCTCAGTAGCCGCGCCCGCATGGCCCAGGTGCGCCAGGAAGCGCCGAGCGGCCCGGCGTCCCTGCTCGACACCGTGCTGCTGGCCGACACGGAGCGCTTGGCGCTGCTGGCCGAACTCGACACCGCGCCGCCGCTGCGGCTGGCCGAGGCGCACGAGCGGCTGCGCACCATCGGAGCGGACGCGGCGCCGGCGCGGGCGGCGGCGATCCTGGCCGGGCTGGGCTTCGATGCGGCGGCGCAGGGCCGCCCGGTGGATAGCTTCTCCGGCGGCTGGCGCATGCGGGTGGCGCTGGCCGCCGCCCTGTTCGCAGCCCCCGACCTGCTGCTGCTGGACGAGCCGACCAACCACCTGGACCTGGAAGCGACGCTGTGGCTGGAAGGCTGGCTCGCCCGCTTTCCCGGCGCCTGCCTGATCGTGTCGCACGACCGGGGCCTGTTGGACCGCGCCGTGCAGGGCATCGCCCACCTGGACCGGTGCAAGCTCAGTTTCACGCCCGGCGGATACGACGAGTTCGTCCGCATCCGCACGGAACAGGCCATGCAGCAGTCCCGCGCCGCCGAGCGCATCGCCGCCCAGCGCGCCCACATGCAGAGCTTCGTGGACCGCTTCCGCGCCAAGGCGACCAAGGCGCGTCAGGCGCAGGCCCGCATCAAGGCGCTGGAAAAGCTGCCGGCGCTGGACACGGTGGTGGAGGCAGCGCCCACCCGCTTCGACTTTCCGGAGCCGGCGCGGCTTGCGCCGCCAATCCTGGCGCTGGAGCGCGTGGCGGCTGGATACGGCGAAACGCGGGTGCTGGCCGGGCTGTCGCTCAGCGTGGACACCGACGACCGCATTGCGCTGCTCGGCGCCAACGGCAACGGCAAGAGCACGTTCGCAAAGCTGCTGGCCGGGCGGCTGGAGCCGATGGCCGGCACGGTCCGGCGCAGCCCGAAGCTGCGGGTCGGCTACTTCGCGCAGCACCAGACGGACGAGCTGGTGATGGACGACACGCCGGTGGCCCACATGGCGCGCGCCCTGCCCCGCGCCCTGCCGCCCCAGGTGCGCAGCCAGCTTGCCCGGTTCGGCCTGGACGCGGACCGGGCGGACACCCCGGTCGGCAGCCTGTCGGGCGGCGAAAAGGCGCGGCTGCTGCTGGCGCTGGCCACGCGGGACGCGCCGCAGCTGCTGATCCTGGACGAGCCGACCAACCACCTGGACATCGACGCGCGGGAGGCGCTGGTGCGGGCGCTGGCGGATTTCGAGGGCGCCGTGCTGCTGATCACCCACGACCCGCATCTGGTGGAGCTGGTGGCGGACCGGCTTTGGCTGGTCGGCGACGGCACCGTGCGGCCCTACGAGGGCGACATGGACGACTACCGCGGCCTGCTGGCGGAGCGCGCGCGCCCGGCGGCGAAGGCGGACGCCGCGCCGAACCGGAAGGACGAGCGGCGGGAACGGGCGGAGGCGCGTGTGCAGTTGGCGCCGCTGCGCCGGCAGGCGCGGGACGCGGAGGCGCGAATCGCCAAGCTGGAAGCCGAGCGCGCCCGCATCGAGGCGCGGCTTGCCGACCCGGCGCTGTATGCGCCGGGCAAGGGCGCGGCGGTGACGGAGGCGAACCAGCGCCTGGCGGCGATCGGACGCGAGCTCCTCGTGGCGGAAAGCGCGTGGATGGCGGCGGAGGAGGCGCTGGAAGCGGCGGGGTAGGTCAGGCCGCCTTCCGGGCAGGCGGTTACGGGATGGGGAATTGTGACTGCCAGCTATGGAACCGGGCCTCCAGGCCATCGCCGTTCACCCGATGAGACAGCGCGCAATAGGTTTGCTCGGCCGCCTGCGCGGCGTCGGCGATCTCCGGCACGCCCTGCAGCGCCGCAAGCTCCTGGTGCACGCGGGCCAGCAGCCGGGGCGGCGCCGGGTTGAGGGTGGCCGGCGTGGCCGGCACGTCCCACGCGAAGAAGGTGTCCAGCCCCTTGCCCACCAGCCCGCCCGGCACGCCGCCCCGCCCGCGGTGCGACTTCACCCCGAACTCCTCGAAGGACTTCTGGTAGTAGTGGCTGAGCGTGCCGTGCACGGGATCGGGCGGGTCGGCCATGCAGTCGAGGCCGACCGTGATCGGCTCGAACGCCGCGTTCACGAGGGCCAGCCCGTCCGGGCCTGGCATGTGGATCAGCGCCATGCTGTCGATGTCCGCAAGCCGCACCAGCGATTTGAACATGCGCACGACGGTTGAGTGCCTGAACCGCTCCTGCACCAGCCCGGGCCGGCGGCGGACCTGGCCCTCGCTGCCATAGACATTCCAGTTGTAGCAGACCGCGGACGGCCCGCGGCCGGGGTGCCGGCGTCGCAGGGCGGCGATGGAGTCGATGACCGAGTGGTCGTAACGCTCGGCCGGGACCAGGAACTCGTCCACGTCGAAATACGACACCCATTCGAAGTCGCGCAGCGCGCGCAGCAGGTGGATCGAGTGCTCGTAGGCTTTCACCTGCGGCGACGCGAGGCGCCCGACCTCGTTGCGGATCACGGTCACGAACGGCGTGCGCCCCAGCGCGTCCAGCAGCGCGTCCGAGCCGTCCGAGTTGTCGTTGGTGTAGATGAAGACGTGCTCGAACCCCACCGCGCGGTTGTGCGCCACGCATTCCAGGAGGTAGCAGCCCTCGTTCTTCGCCGTGATCACGGCGGCGGCGGTGCGGGTCGGCCGGACAAGGCGCATGAGCGCCAGGTTCACGGCCTTGGTCCCGCTGGGGCGGCCGGGATGGAGGGCGAGCGCGTCGAGTTCCCGCCCGCACTGATGCTGATGATCAAAGCCCCCAGGGTCCGTCCGGCGGCCAGACAGCGCAGCGACGTTGCGCCGGAACATGGCTTCCAACGGGTCGGGGGCATCCCCTGCGGCGGGCCGCGTCGGTGTGCGCGGCGCCGGGGCGTGGGTCGAGAGCATTCCGGAGCCTCCAATTCCCGTCGGCGAACCCCGAGGTGGGAATCTCCCTAATGTCTTTCCGTAACAGTTACAATCATTATCAAACGTCAGATCAAAGCCAGAACCGGGTGGTGAGCTGCTCCGACGTCACGTAGTCCGTCGTCGGCTCCACCTGCATGTCGGAAACGTGCTGCGCGAGGCCGACCTCGGTTAGCGACCAGCCCAGCATGGTCCGCACGTGCTCGTCGTAGCGGTCGGCGAGCGCGGTGGAGCCGGGATCGAGGTTGGTGATGAGCACGAGGCCGGTCGGCGGCGCGTCCAGCGTGGTGAACGACAGGTCGGGCCGCACGCGCCGCAGGAGCCGCGCCGTGCGCCACACGTCGCCGGCCCACCAGTGCCGGCGGTGCGGCTCGACGGACGGGCGGGCCAGGTAGCTGCGGTCCGTCATCGACTCCTCGACCGGCAGGCAGTCGTGCAGGGCGATGATCGAGTTCCGGGCGCAATGGCGCTCCGTGTTGATGAAATCGCGCAGCAGGAACTCGCAGCGGTGCATCCCGTCCAGGAAGGCAAGCTGCACCTGCTCGCCCAGCAGGGCGCAGGGGTCGTGCTGCTGGAAGAACAGGTCCGACGCCATGCGGAACAGCAGCATCCGCGGCTTCGACACGATGCGGCGCACGAGTTCGATGTCCTCGAACGGGAAGCCGGGATCGACTGCGAGCGAG
Organism: uncultured Acetobacteraceae bacterium; assembly: GCA_964236415.1. Classification (GTDB taxonomy): domain Bacteria; phylum Pseudomonadota; class Alphaproteobacteria; order Acetobacterales; family Acetobacteraceae; genus CAHJXG01. The sequence goes on from CAXSEX010000109.1 coordinate 4,465, forward strand.
GCGCAGGCGGCAAGCGCCAGGCTGTCCCCGGTGAAGGTGCCGATTTCCAGGTAGTTCCGCGGCTGCAGGACCTCGTGCAGGGTTTGCAGCACTTGCAGGTAGCCGTGCCCGGTGAAGTCCGGCAGGCTGTTGACGGGATTGGGGTGGGTCAATCGCGGCCTTTGCTCGGTCGGGTGCTGCAAAGCTTTGGGGCGGCGCCGCAACGGTATATCCCGTAACGACCTTCGGTCAACCCGAAGCTGGCCACCCGTGACGGCGAAGCTGTCACGTTGCGGGACGCCCGGACCCCAGCTTGGGGGCGGCGAAGGAGGCCAGCACGGCCGGGGGCTACGTGACGCTCGACGCCAAGGCGAACGCGCCGTTGCGCTGCGAGTTGGCGCACGTCATCACCACCTCCGCTTGCGGAAAGCCGTCGTGGTTGCCGGGGTCGAAGCTGTAGTCGCCGAACACGCCGGGAAACGCCGCCGTCCGGTTCCAGGCGTCGGTGATCGCCTCCGCCGTGCTGGCGCCGCTGCGCTCCACCGCGGCGGCGACCAGGCGCACGGCGTCGTAGCCGCAGGCGACCCACCATAGGTTCGTGTCGCGCAGCGCCACCTTCGCGGCGGCGAGCTTGGCGACGAAGGCCTGGCTCCGCTCAGGCAGCTTGCCGTCCTCGCCGATGCTGCAGCTCCGGCAGCCCACGGTGAACACGCGCTCCCAGTTGCCGGGCCGGTCCAGCAAGGCGCGGATCTCGTCGGCGCCGAGCGAGGGGTGCCCCACGATGGGCACGTTCCAACGCAGCGCCCGGCGCACGTTCATCAGGCGGGACAGCAGGCCGACGCTGGCGCTCCAGGCCACGAGCACCTCGGCGCCGGCGGCGCGGGCGGCCAGCATGTCGGGCGTCACGTCGGGCCGGGTCGCGTCGATCAGCGATTGGCTCACGACGTGGGCGCCATCCCGGTTGAACGCCGCGGCCGAGGCTGCGACGGCGCCCGTGCCGTAGGGCGAGGTGTCGCCCAACACCGCGACCTCGCGCACCCCCAACGTGTCCAGCACGTAGCCGCGCACCGCGTCGTCCCATTGGCTGCGGCTGGGTGCGATGCGGAAGACGCCCGGGTACTTCGCCGGGTCGGTCAGGCTGTCGGTCACGCAGGGGTGGAGGCAGGGCGTGGCGGCGCGGGCGATGACCGGCAAGGCCGCCAGCGCCTCCCCGGAGTTGGTCGGCCCCCAGATCGCATGGACCTTGGCGTGGCTGATGAGGTCCTTGGCCGCGTTCGCCGCCCGGGCCGGATCGCCCTGGGTGTCCCGGGTGACGAGTTCGACCCGGCGCCCGCGCACGCCGCCGGCCGCGTTCAGCTCGGCCACGGCAAGCGTCACCCCGCGGTTGAAGCCGCTGGCCGGCACCGGGTTTGGCCCGGTCAGGGCCGCAAGCCAGCCGATGCGGAGCGGCTCGGCCGATTGGGCCGCGGCAAAGCCGAAAGGAGCCGCCGCGGCGCCCAGCACCAGCGTTCGGCGTTTGACCATCGGTGTCCTCCTGGGACATCGCCCGCGGCCCGGGGCGGATCATGAACGGGATGGCCTTGGGACCACGGGGCCTGAACCATGATGCCGCCGCAATCCCGCGGCATTCATGGGCCTTAAGGCCTAGGCAAGTCCAGGCCGGACGACAGGCGAGACCGGGAACACGCATGCAGCGACGGCGATTGATGGCGGGCGCCTTGACAGCAGGGCTGGCGCCCCGGGTCGGGCTGCGGGCGGCGGAGCCGGACGCCCAGCCTTTTGACGGGCAGACGGTGCGGACGATGGCCCGCGCCCTGGCCGGCGCCGCGTTCCATCCGCCGGACACGAAGCTGCCGGACGCGCTGGCCAAGCTCACCTACGACGCCTACCGCACGATCCGCTTCGACCCGGCACAGTCGCTTTGGCACGGTGCCGGCCTGCCGTTCGAGGCGCAGTTCTTCCACCGCGGCTCGCTGTATGCCAACCGCGTGGACCTGTACGAGGTCGCGGACGGCCAGGCGCGCCCGCTGCGCTACCGGCCCGAGCAGTTCGATTTCGGCGCCGCGCCGCGCATGGGGGACGACCTCGGCTATGCCGGGTTCCGCCTGCACGGCGCGATCAACCGGGCGGACACGACCGACGAGATCGCCGTGTTCCTGGGGGCGAGCTACTTCCGCGCGGTGGGCAAGAACTTGCTTTACGGCCTGTCCGCCCGCGGCCTGTCGATCAAGACCGCCGACCCCGGTGGCGAGGAGTTCCCGGCGTTCAAGGCGTTCTGGCTTGAGCGCCCGCAGCCCGGCGCAAGCAGCATCGTCGTCACCGGCCTGCTGGACAGCCCCAGCGCCGCGGCCGCGCTGCGCTTCTCCATCCGGCCCGGCGGCGATACCGTGTTCGACGTGGAGCTGACGCTGTTCCCGCGCGAGGATATCGCCCAGGCCGGCATCGCCACGGCCACCAGCATGTTCCTGTTCGACGCGCTCGACCGCGGCGGGGCTGACGACTACCGCCGGGCGGTGCATGACAGCAACGGGCTGATGATGCTGACCGGGCGCGGCGAGGCGCTGTGGCGGCCGGTCGCCAATCCGCAGACGCTGCAGGTCAGCCAGTTTGCCGACAGCAGCCCACGCGGCTTCGGCCTGATGCAGCGCACCCGGTCGCTGCGCGACTTCGATGACCTGGAAGCGCGCTACGACAAGCGCCCGAGCCTGTGGGTCGAGCCGATTGGCGATTGGGGCGAGGGCGTGGTGCAACTGGTGGAAATTCCCACCAAGGATGAGATGCACGACAACATCGTCGCCTTTTGGCGGCCCAAGCAGCCGTTGCTGGCCAAGAGCGAGCACGGCTTCACCTACCGCCTGCATTGGGCGGCGGACGCGCCGGGCGCCCCGGCGCTGGGCCGCTTCACCGCCAGCCGGAGCGGCGCCGGCCCCGGCGGCTCCCGCCTGTTCGTATTGGACGCCGCGGGCGGGGCGTTGGACGCGCTGGCGCCGGACGCGCAGCCGCGTCTCGCGGTCAGCACGGACCGGGGCAAGATCCAGAACGCGGCCGTCCGCGCAAACCCCGAGGAGGGCGGCTGGCGCATGGGCTTCGAGTTGCTGCCGGAGGACGCGAAGGCAGCCGAGCTGCGCGCCCAACTGCTGCTGGGCGACGCGCCGCTGACCGAGACGTGGATGCTGCGTTGGACAGCCTGATCCCAGACGCCCACGGCGGCTCGGGCGCCCACGGCGGAGCAGGCAGCTTCCGGGCGCTGCCGGAGGAGATGCCGCTCGCCATGCCGGCGCAGGCGTTGG
>CAXSEX010000109.1:7743-9938 GCA_964236415.1 uncultured Acetobacteraceae bacterium
CCGGGTCCGGCCGGCGTCGTCGCCGGGCCGCATGGGATGGCGCCGGGCGCTCGTGCTGGGCGGCACGGCCGCGGTGACGCTGGTTGCGGCCTACCAGATGTACCTGGTGCTCGGCGTCGGCGGGCTGACGCTGCTGGAGGGCGTCATCCTCGCGCTGTTCGTGGTGCTGTTCGCCTGGATCGCGCTGGCGCTGGTCAGCGCGCTGTGCGGCTTCGCGTCGCTCCTTGCAGGCGGCGGGCGGCGGCTTGACCCTGCCGGGTCGCCGCTGCCCAGGCTTGCGGCGCGGACCGCGCTCCTGATGCCCTGCTACAACGAGCAGCCCGCCCGGGTCATGGCGGCGCTGCAAGTCATCCACGGCGACCTGTCCCGGCTCGGCGCGCTGCCCGCCTTCGACCTGTTCATCCTCAGCGACACGACCGACCCCGACATCTGGATCGCCGAAGAGGCCGCCTTCCTTGCGCTGCGCGACCGCACCGGGGATGACGGCCGCATCTTCTACCGCCGCCGCGCCGAGAACATCGAGCGCAAGGCCGGCAACATCGCCGATTGGGTGCGCCGCTTCGGGGCCGGCTACGGCCATTTCCTCATCCTCGACGCCGACAGCGTGATGACCGGCGAGACGATCGTCCGCCTGGCCGGCATCCTGGAGCGCAACCCGGGAATGGGCCTGGTGCAGACCCTGCCGGTGATCGTGGGCGGCGAAACGCTGTTCGCCCGCATCCAGCAGTTCGCTGGGCGGGCCTACGGCCCATTGATCGCCCACGGCATCGCCTGGTGGCACGGGGCGGAGGGCAACTACTGGGGCCACAACGCGATGATCCGCACGGCCGCCTTCGCGGCCCATGCGGGGCTGCCGACGCTCCGGGGGCGAAGGCCGTTCGGCGGCCACATCATGAGCCACGACTTCGTGGAAGCGGCGCTGCTGCGCCGGGGCGGCTGGGCCGTGCACATGGAGCCGGGCCTGCCCGGCAGCTACGAGGAAAGCCCGCCGTCGCTCGCCGACATCGCCGTGCGCGACCGGCGCTGGTGCCAGGGCAACCTGCAGCACATGAAGGTGATCGCGGCGCGCGGCCTGCACCCGGTCAGCCGGCTGCACCTCCTCATGGGCATCGGCTCCTACGTCACGGCGCCGCTTTGGCTGCTGTTCCTGGTAACCGGCATCCTGATCTCCTTGCAGGCGCGGTTCGTGCTGCCGGACTACTTCCCAGCAGGGCCGTCACTGTTTCCCTTGTGGCCGGCGGTGGACCCGGTGCGGTCGAAATGGGTGTTCATCGGCACCATGGCCGTGCTGCTGGGACCGAAGCTGCTGGCCTGCGCCGCGCTGCTGCTGCGGGAGCGCCGAGTCTTCGGCGGCACGCTGCGGGTGCTCGCGGGCGTGCTGGTCGAGACGGTGCTGGCCGGGCTGATCGCGCCGGTGGCGATGCTGACGCAGTCCGCGGCGGTCGTGTCGATCCTGGCCGGGCGGGACGGCGGCTGGCAGCCGCAGCGGCGGGACGACGGCGGCATCCCCTTTGCGCAAACGACGCGCCAGTACCGGGCGCATACGGCAATCGGCCTCCTGCTGGGGCTTGCGTCCTACCTGGTATCGCCCTCGCTGCTGCTGTGGATGTCGCCGGTGGTGCTGGGCTTGGCGCTTGCCATCCCCATGGCGGCCTGGACCGCCAGGCGCGGCCCCGGCCAGGCATTGCGGCGCCTTGGGCTGCTGCGCATCCCCGAGGAAGAGGCCCCGCCCGCCGTGCTGGCCGAGGCGGAACGGCTGCGGTCGGAATTGGAGACGGCGGCATCCCCGGCCCTGCGCCGCCTCGTCTCCGACCTGCGCCTGCTCGCGGCCCACGCCGCCATGCTGCCGCCGCCCCGCGCCCGCGGCGCCCCGTTCAACCCGGCGCTGCTGATGGGCCTGGCCAAGCTTGGGGAGGCAGAAACGCTCGATGCCGCCGAGGCCGCCCTCACCCGGCAGGAAACCGCGGTGCTGGCCGACGGGCGCGGCCTGTCGCTGCTTCGCACCTTTTCGCCGTAGCCGCAGTCGGTCCGCTGCGCCGTCAGCCAGCCGCGTCCGGCCCGACGCGGACCAAGAGCTTGCCGAAGTTCTTGCCGTGCAGCATGCCGATGAACGCGGCCGGCGCACGCTCCAGCCCGTCCGCCACGTCCTCGCGATACTTGATCTGGCCGGACTCGACCCACGCGGTGGCGTCCCG
>CAXSEX010000109.1:9948-11306 GCA_964236415.1 uncultured Acetobacteraceae bacterium
CAGGAAGTCGGCCTGCTGGCTCGCGAAGTCCCACACGATGAAACCACGGATCGTCAAGCGCTTGGTCAGCACGGCGCGCATCAGCGCAGCCTGCCGGTCCGGCCCGGCGGATGGCGCGGTCTGGTTGTACTGCGAGACCAGGCCGCAGACCGGGACGCGGGCAAACGGGTTCAGCAGCGGGAACACCACGTCCCAAACGGGGCCGCCGACGTTCTCGAAGTACACGTCGATGCCCTTGGGACAGGCCTGCTTCAGCCGCGCCGCGAAATCCGGCCCGCGGTGGTCGATGCAGTCGTCGAAGCCGATGGAGCGGACGTAGGCGCATTTCTCTTCCCCGCCGGCGATGCCGACCGCCCGCGCCCCGCGCAGCTTGGCGATCTGGCCCACCATCGACCCCACGGGACCGCTGGCGGCGGCGACCGCCACGGTGTTCCCGGGCTTTGGCTGGCCGATGTTGAGCAGGCCGCAGTACGCCGTCATGCCGGGCATGCCCAGCACGCCGAGCGCGGTCGATGACGGCAGCGGCCCCGGCTCCATTCGCCGCAGCCCGGAAGCGTCCACGGCGGCATAGGCCTGCCAGCCGTTGAACCCCTCCACGAGGTCGCCGGGCTTCAGCCCGTCCGCGCGGGACTCCATCACCTCGCCGACGGTGCCGCCGGTCATCACACCGCCAATCGGCACCGGCGGCACGTAGGACGGCGCGTCGCTCATCCGCCCGCGCATGTAGGGATCGAGCGACAGCCAGACCGTCCGCACCAGCGCCTGTCCCGGACCGGGCGTCGGAACCGGCTCCCGTTCCATGCGGAAATCGCTTTCCTGCGGCTCGCCCACCGGGCGGCGGGCCAGGACCACGCGTTGGTTTTCGGCATCCGGCATGGAAAACACCTCGGGTTCGTCGTGTGACCATAACGTGGGTTAACTAAGCCGCAACCAAAACCGCGCATCATGCCAATTATTGTCGAAACAACCCCTGGCAGTAACGATTTTGGCGACGCTACCAAATTCTGGCACAATCGGGCGCGGCGTGCGGGGGTCCGTGTCCCTGTTGGACCAACTCGCGCCCGGCGGCAACCTTGAATGGACAGTCAGCGGATCGGGGCTGGGCGGCATCGCCGACCTTCGCCTGCTGGACACCCTGGGCGACGGGCAGCGCATGGACACGGCGTTCCACCCGCAGGTGGCGATCCGCCGCGGGTCCGTCACGCTGTTCAGCGGCGACCTGCTGGGCTGGTCGGGCACGCGCAGCGCCGATACGGCAACGACCGCCATCAACTTCGACCTGGCGCCCACGCTGCGCGCCGCCGGGCTGGCCGGCGGGATGTCGGACGACAGCACCGTTTCCGTCATCTTCCACAGCG
>CAXSEX010000110.1:0-11297 GCA_964236415.1 uncultured Acetobacteraceae bacterium
CAGGGTGTGCGCCGCGATCAGGTCGATCTTGTTCAGCACCATCCAGGCGCGGCGTCCGCGTTCGGCGATCTGCCGGGCGATGGTGAGCACCCCCTCCGTCGCGCCCGCCTTGGCATCGACCAGCAGCAGCGTAAGGTCAGCGTCCTCTGCCCCGGTCCAGGCTGCCTTGACCATGGCGCGGTCCAGCTTGCGGCGCGGGCGGAAGATGCCGGGCGTATCGACCAGAAGAATCTGGCTCGGCCCGCGCATCAGGATGCCGAGCACGCGGAACCGCGTCGTCTGCGCCTTGGGCGTCACGATGGACAGCTTGGCGCCAGTCAGCCGGTTCAGCAGCGTGGATTTGCCGGCGTTGGGCGCGCCCACGATGGCGACGAAGCCGCAGCGCGGCTCAAGGCGATCCGTGTCGGAAGTGTCGGGCTGGTCGGTCATGTCAGTCTTTCAAGCAAATCGGCCGCTGCCAAACGCTCGGCCAGGCGTTTGCTGCCGGCGCGCCCGGTGCCGGTCTGGTCGCAGGCCGACACACTGATGACGAACTCCGGCACGTGCGATGGGCCGCTGCGGTCCACCAGTTGATAGATGGGCAGCGCCAGCCGCCGTGCCATCAGCAGTTCCTGCAATGCGGTTTTCGGGTCCTTCGGCGGCAGCACGAGCGAGTCCATCGCCGGCTGCCAAGCCCGCCGCACGAACCGCTGCGCCGCCGGCAGCCCGGCGTCGAGATACAGCGCCCCGATCATCGCCTCCATGGCGTCCGCCAGCACGTTGGCAAGCTGGCCCACGCCGGCCCGCGCCTCGTTCGGCGCGACCGCCAGCGCCTCCGACAGTCCGGCCGCTTCCGCGATGGTCGCCAGCACCTTGCGCGACACCAGGTGCGCATGCCGCGGCCCCAGCTCGCCCTCCTGCTCGTCGGGAAACCGCTCGATCAGCCAGTCCGCCATGACCAAGCCCAGCACGCGGTCGCCGATGAACTCCAACCGCTCGTTCGAGCCGACGCCGCGCCGCTCTCCCCGGCGAAGCTGGCCGCGTCGGCCATGTGCGGCCGAACGGTGGGTCAATGCCTCATGCAGCAAGGTGGGGCGGGCAAAGTTGTGGCCGAGAATGGCCTCGGCCGCCCGGAACTGGATAGCGGGATCGGGCAGAGGCTCGTTGCCTGCCCCGGTCACGTGACGCCGTGCAGCAGCCGGCTCCAGCGGATCTCAAACGGCCAATCCCAGAATGCCCACCACGGCGCCCAGCCATCGATCGAGAAGAAGATGAACTCCGCACGGCCCACCAGGTTCTCCACCGGCACGAACCCCACGCCGCCGTTCGGGTCGCGGCTGTCGCTGGAATTATCCCGGTTGTCGCCCATGGCGAACACGTGGCCGTCGGGCACCTTGAACTCCGGCGTGCTGTTCAAACCGCCTTCCTCGTACATCTTGAGGATGTCGTGCTTCAAACCGTTCGGCAGCGTCTCCACGTAAAGCCGAGCGACGGTGCGCGATCCCTGCTCGTCTTCCATGTAATCGCCGGCGGCCTGGCGCGGCACAAGGGTGCTATTGATATAAAGTTGGCCGGACTTCATCTGGATGCGGTCGCCAGGCAGGCCGACGATGCGCTTGATGTAATCGGTTTGGTTGTCGCGGGGGAGTTTGAATACCGCCACATCACCACGGTCCGGCAGCCGCCCAAAAATCCGCCCATTGAACAGGTTGGGCGCGAACGGGATCGAGTACCGGGAGTAGCCATAGCTGAACTTCGACACGAACAGGTAATCGCCGATCAGCAACGTCGGGATCATCGAGCCAGATGGAATGTTGAAGGGTTCAAACGCGACGGTGCGGATGCCGACCGCGATCAGGCCGGCATAGAAGATGGTCTTGATGTTGTCGATCAAGCCACCCGGTTTTTGATTCGGCATTATGCAGAGGTGATCCGGTTCACAGGAATGGCGGGATCAAGCCGACGCCGCCCCGTTGTGTCAAGGAACCCCGGCCAGAGGCAGTGCCGAGATCACCACCTGGGCAAACGCATAAGGATACTCGTCCGTCACCGTCAGCGCCATCGAGGGCTGCATCCCAGCCGGCACCAATGCGAGCAAGCGCATCTGCGCCCCTCCGGTCAGTGCCAATGTCGGCTGTCCCGACGGCAGGTTCACCACGCCCATGTCCGAATGAAAGACTCCCATCCGGAACCCGGTACCAAGCGCCTTGGCGCACGCCTCCTTGGCAGCGAACCGCTTGGCAAAGGTGGGAGCATGCAGGCTGGCGGTGCGCCGCAGGGCGCGTGCGCGCTCCACCGGCGTGAACACGCGCTCCAGGAAGCGGTCGCCGAACCGGGCCATCACCGCCTCGATCCGCCGGATGTCGCAAAGGTCTGAGCCAAGCCCCAGAATCAAGTGAGTCCCATCATCAAGCGAGTCTCGTCAAGTCAGCCTCGTGCCCGCTCAACCTGGGTCACGCCGCTGGCCGCCCGCAGCCCGGCGATCACATTCGACAAATGCCGGAGATCCCGCACCTCCACGTCCAGCACGACCTCAAAGAAGTCTTGCTGCCGGTTGGTGATCTTGAGATTCGTCACCGCTCCCTCCTGCTTCGCGACGGCGTTGGTCAGGCTGGCAAGCGTGCTCGGCTCGTTCACGGCGACGGCGCTGATCCGGCCGGTATGGGTCGCCGGCTTGCCGTTGGCAAGGGGCACGCCTCCCAGCCCACATCGATGAACCGCTCAGGCGTCGCGGCGAAGCTTTCGAGCGTTTGGCAATTCCTGGTGTGGATCGTGACACCCTTGCCTGTCGTGACGATCCCGACGATTTGATCCCCCGGCAACGGATGGCAGCATCCGGCATAATGCACCGCCATGCCTGTCACCAACCCGGTGATCGGGATGCCGCCGTCGCGCGCCGCAACGCGGCCGGGCCGCGGCGGCAGGCTCGGCAGCATGCGCGGCGCCCGCGGCGCCTGCCGCAGTTCCGGATAGGCCGCGTGCACGACGTCCTTTGGCCCGATGTTGCCGTTGCCGACTGAAACATACAGCTCATCCAGCGATGCCGCCTTGAGGCCCTTCAGTCCAGCCTCCAGAACCTTTTCCGACCCGTCCAAGCCCTCTTGCCGGAATGCCTTGGCCAGCGCTGACCGGCCGGCATCGAGATTGTTCTGCCGCTGCTGCTGGGCGATGTAGCGCCGGATGCGCGCCCGCGCCTTGCCGGTGACGACAAAGCGTTCCCACGCCGGCGACGGCACACCGTCGCGCGCCGTCATGATCTCGACTTGGTCGCCGTTCTGCAGCTCGTGCCGAAGCGGCATCAGCCGCCCGTTCACCTTGGCGCCTACGCACTTGTCGCCAACCTGGCTGTGCACGGCGTAGGCGAAGTCGATGCTGGTCGCCCCCCGCGGCAACTCGATCAGTTGGCCTTTCGGGGTGAAGCAAAATACTTGGTCTTGATACAGCTCAAGCTTGGTGTTCTCCAGGAACTCATCCGCTGCCTGCGAATTCTCCAGGATTTCCAGCAAATCCTGTACCCAGCGGAACCGCTGCAGCTCGCTGGATGACGCATCCTGCTGCTTGTACAGCCAATGCGCCGCGACGCCGTTCTCGGCCACGTCGTGCATGTCGGCCGTGCGGATCTGGACCTCGATCTTCTGGTTGCGCGGCTCCCGCAGGGTCACGCCGGTATGCACGCTGCGGTAGCCATTCGATTTCGGCGTGGAAATGTAGTCCTTGAACCGCCCGGCGATCACCGGATACGCCGCATGAACTGCGCCCAGGGCGATGTAGCAGGCATCGCGGGACGGCATCACCACGCGGAACGCCATGATGTCCGACAGTTGCTCGAACGCCACGTTGCGGCGCTGCATCTTCTCCCAAATCGAGTAGGGCGACTTCTCGCGGCCCGTGATCTCGATGGGCGCGGCGCCGCCCTCGGCGCAGATGCGGTTCAGTTCCTCCCGCACCTCCTCGATCACGTCCGCGCCCTGGCCGCGCAGGAAGTTGAGCCGGGCCTGGATCGTGTCGAACGCCTCCGGCTCAATCTGCGCGAAGGCCAACGTCTGCAACTCGGTCTTCAGCGCGTCCATGCCGATCCGCTCGGCGAGCGGTGCGTAGATCTCCATCGTTTCCCGTGCCGTGCGCATCCGGCGCTCGGGGCTTTGCACGTAATGCAGCGTCCGCATGTTGTGCAGGCGGTCAGCCAGCTTCACCAGCAAGACGCGGATGTCCTTGCTCATGGCCAGGACCAGCTTGCGGAAGTTCTCCGCCTGCTTGGTGCGGTCCGATTGCAGTTCCAGCCGCGTCAGCTTGGTGACGCCGTCCACCAGGCCGCCGATGGCCGGGCCGAACTGCTGCTCCAACGCAGGGAGCGTAACCGAAGTATCCTCGATGACATCATGCAGCAAAGCGGTCGCGATGCTGGCCGTGTCCAGGCGATACCCTGCCAGGATTTCGGCCACCGCAATGGGATGCGTGATGTAGGGGTCGCCATTTTCCCGGGTCTGCTGCCCGTGAGCCTGCGCAGCGAGCGAGTAGGCCGCATCAAGCAGGCCCGTGTCCGCCTTGGGATCGTAGGCCAGTATTCTTTCGGTCAACCTGGACTGGCATTCAGTCAGGCTACCGGGTTGGGCAGAGTCGGACCGGGTGTCGGACGATGCCAGGCCATCAGGCGCGCGGATAGGGCGCGGCGCGCGACCCGTCACGGCCGGCCCCCCATTCGTGACGTTTGGTCTAACGGCGGGAACGGCCGCCAAGCTCCGCCTCGATGGCTGCCTCGATGTCGTCCGGCGAAAGATCACCAATCGGCATCGCGGAGGCTTCTTCCTCGGCCGACACGTCTTGCAAGCCGAAAATGTTCTGGTCCGTCGGAATCAGGTCCAGTACCTCTTCATCCGCGGGTTCCGGCTCCGGCGAGCGAGACAGCGATTTGATGAGGTCCTGCTCCAAAAGCGGCAGCGCGACCGTCTCCTCGGCGATCTCGCGCAACGCCACGACCGGGTTCTTGTCATGGTCGCGGTCGATCGTCAGTTCCTCGCCGCGGCTCAAGTTGCGGGCACGCTGCGCGGCGAGCAGGACAAGCTCAAACCGGTTTGGAACTTTTTGAACGCAATCTTCTACGGTCACGCGCGCCATGCGTTCAGCCTCCGCCATTGATACCGGTTGAATGATCCATTTAAGCGAGGGCTACGCATTCAGCAAGTGCCGGCTACAATGCCTGGACATCTTGGCCCGACACCGCGGCCAGCATCGTAGCGACGCTTAGGTGGAGCACGGGATGCGTCCAATCCGGTCGGATATCCCGAAGTGGGGCTAATACGAAGGCGCGATCCTGCAGCCGCGGATGCGGCAAGACGAGCTTCGGCGTCCCCATGACAAGGCTGTCCATCGCCAGCAGGTCAAGGTCCAAGGTCCGCGCCGCGTTTGGAACGCCGCGAACCCGGCCCGCCGCCGCCTCGATCGCCTGCAGCATGCCCAGCAAGCGGCAAGGCTCGACGGCACCGCTCAGCCAGGCGGCGCCGTTGACGAAGTGCGGCTGATCCGACGCGGGGATCGGCTGGGTGGCGAACCAGCGTGACACCTTCCGCAGTTCGAGGCCGGGCAGATGCCCAAGCTGCCCGGCCGCCCATAAGCAGGTTTCAAGCGGCGTGCACCCCTTGGCCGAGGCAAGGTTGGCGCCAACCGAAACCAGGATCGTTTGAAACATCCCATAAGCCTCCCATCAAGGCTTGACCGTTCAAGCGGCGACCGGCATCCCGCTTGGGTATGCACAAGACGCCCCGCCCCAATGCCGATTGAGCAGCCCCCGCGCGATTGCCCGCTCTGTCCCCGGCTGGTGGCCTATCGACACGCCAACCAGCAGAGCCACCCGGACTGGTTCAACGGCCCCATCCCGAGCCTCGGCGACCCCGACGCTTCGATCCTGGTCGTCGGCATGGCGCCGGGCGTCAAGGGGGCCAACCGCACCGGGCGGCCATTCACTGGCGACCATGCCGGCATCCTGCTTTACGAGACCTTGATCCGTTTCCGCCTGGCAACCGGCACGTATGACGCCCGGCCGGACGATGGCATGCGGCTCCAGGGTTGCCGCGTGGTGAATGCCGTGCGCTGCGTGCCGCCCGCCAATCTGCCGCAGCCCGTCGAGGTACGCACCTGCAACCGTTTCCTCGCCGCGGAACTGAAAGCCCTGCCGAAGCTTCGGGCCGTCCTGGCCTTGGGCGTCCTGGCCCATGCCGCCGTCCTGCGCGCTTGCAGCATCCCTGCAGCCCGCATCCGGTTCCGGCATGGAGACGTGACCGAGTTGCCGGGCGGCTTGCTGCTGGCGGACAGCTATCACGTTTCGCGCTACAACACGAACACCGGGCTGCTGACGCGCGAGATGTTCGAGCAGGTGGTGCTCAACCTCGTGACGCGGATCGCAGGCGAGGCACCGACGCTTTAGGTTTGGCTTATCGCTGCCTGGATCGCCGCGGCAAGGCGGCTGCGGTCCGGCTCATCCGTCGAGCCGAAGGTCCCGGCGATGGTTCCGTCCCGCCCGATCAGCACCTTGTTGAAGTTCCACTGCGGCTCCCACCGCCGCTGCTCGCGCACCCAACGGTAAAACGGCGACGCATCGGCGCCGCGGACGTGGCCAAGGCCCGCCATGGGGAAATCGACGCCGAACGTCGCCTCGCAGAACGCCTTCACCTCGCCGTTCGACCCGCTCTCCTGGCCGAAGTCCTGGCTGGGCACCCCGATCACCGCGAACTCCTGCGGCGACAAGCGCCGGTGCAGGGCCTCCAACTGGCGGTACTGCGGCGTGAAGCCGCAAAACGAGGCCGTGTTGACGACCAGCAGCACCCTGCCCTGGAACTCCGCCAGCCGAAGCATGCCCTCGTCGATGGAAGGGAACTCGAACGACCATGCCGTGACAGGCGCCGGGCCTGCCGCCATGCCGGCCAACGCCACGCCGCCGATCAATGCCGCCCGTCGCGAAATGCCCATGCTGCCTGTCCCCTGCCTGCTGCTGCGCATGTGGGCGACGCGGACGGTGTTGGCAACGGTCAGCCTTTGTCCCGCATCAGCCGGGCCTTGTCACGTTGCCAATCGCGCGCCGCGATGGCCTGTCGCTTGTCCTGCTTCTTCCGGCCCTCGCCCACACCCAGCAGCACCTTCGCCACGCCGCGGTCGTTGAAGTGGATCTGCAACGGCACCAGCGTCAGCCCGTCCCGGGTGGACGCGCCAATCAGTTCGCCAATCTGCTTGCGCTTCAGCAGCAGCTTGCGCGGTGCCCGCGGCTCGAACCGGGACAGCACGCCAGCCTGGTACTCTGGAATGTAACAGTTGAACAGGAACAGTTCGCCTTCCCGCTCCCCTGCCCAAGCTTCGGTCAGGGTCGCGCGGCCGTGGCGCAATGATTTCACCTCGGGGCCGCGCAACACCAGCCCGGCCTCCATCGTCTGCTTGATCGTGTAGTCGAACCGCGCTTTCCTGTTTTGCGCTGCGATCCCGTGCGAGATCAGGCCCGATTTCTTCTTGGTCTTGCTATCCGCCACGCCGTCCGGTCCTAGTTCAGCAGCCCGGCATCGAGCATCGCCGCCCGCACCTGCGCCCGCGTGGCGTCCGACACCGGCGCCAACGGCAGCCGGCAATGCCCGCTGCCGTGCCCCATCAAGCTTGCGCCGTACTTCACCGGGCCGGGGTTGCTTTCGGCGAACATCGCGTCGTGCAGCGCGAGCAGCCGGTCTTGGATCGCCGCCGCCCGCTCGGTATGGCCCTCCTGCCAGGCATAGTGCATCTCGCTGCACAGCCGCGGCGCGATGTTGCCGGTCACGCTGATGCAGCCATGGCCGCCGGCCGCCAGGAACGCCAGCGCCGTGTGGTCCTCTCCCGACATCTGCACGAACCCGGCCCCGCAAGCCCGGCGGGTATGAAGCGGCCGGGCAAGGTTGGCGGTCGAATCCTTGACGCCCACGATGTTCCGGTGCCGCGCCAGTTGCGCCATGGTCTCGACGCCCATATCGACCACGCTGCGCGACGGGATGTTGTAGATGATGATCGGCAGGTCGACCGCATCGGCAATGGCGGTGTAATGCAGGATCATGCCCTGCTGGGTCGGCTTGTTGTAGTAGGGCGTCACGACCAGCGCGGCGTCAGCCCCCGCCGCCTTGGCATGTTGGGTCAGCTCGATGGCCTCCGACGTGCTGTTTGACCCGGCGCCGGCGACCACCGGCACCCGCCCGGCTGCGACCTCCACCGCGATCTCGACCATGCGGCGGTGCTCGTCGTGGCTGAGCGTCGGGCTTTCTCCGGTGGTGCCCACCGGGACGATGCCGTGGGTGCCCTGCTGAATCTGCCAATCGACAAAGGCGCCGAACGCGGCCTCGTCCACCGCGCCGTCGGGGCGCATGGGCGTGATCAGGGCGACATACGATCCCTTGAACAATGGGTTGGACATGGCGGGCCTCGGGCACAGACGGGGATCGCGAACCTAGGCACATGGGGGATGCGCCGCAAGGCTGCCTTGCGCTAGAAGCCATCATGCGTCGTGCCGTGCTCCTGTTCGTGCTGGGCCTGTCCCTGCCAGCCCACGCCGCTGCGCAAGGTGTCATGGGCGCAGTCAGGCTGGAGCATTGGGCGGAGGCCGACGCCCTTGCCGCCGTGTCCCCTGACCCACTCGTGCGCAAGCTCGCGCTGTACTTCCGCCTGCTGGCCCCCGGCGCCGCCCGCGCCGCCGAACTCGCGGCATTCATCGCGGACAACTCGGCGTGGCCGCAGCAGGCGCTGCTTGGCCGCCGCCTGCAAGAGGTGCTGGTCGCGGATGGGGATGACCAAGCAACGGTTGAGCGTTGCCAGCAGCACCCCACCGCAATGGAGTCTGCGGCTGCCCTGCTGCGCTGCGCCGAAGCCCTGGGCCGGGCCGGCCGCCAAGCTGAGGCCGAGCAGGACGCCCGCGCGGCTTGGGTGAAGGGCGTGCAACCGGCGGACGAACTCGGCTTCATCCACACCTGGGGCCATACGCTGACCGCCGATGACCAGTGGCGGCGCTTCGACCGATTGGCTTGGACCGACTCCGGCCTGCCGGGCGGACCCGCGGCGCGTCAGGCGATCCGGGTCCATCCCGCCAGCCGTCCGGCAGCCGAGGCTCGGCTGGCATTGCGGCGCGACGACCCGTCCGCCCCTGCGCTGGCTGCGGCTCTTCCTGTCCCAGCGCGTGCCGACCCGGCCCTTGTCCTTGACCTCGCCCGGTGGCACCGCCGTGCCGGGCAGGACAGAACCGCTTTGGCCATTTGGGCCAAGGAGGGCGGCCCTGCCGAGGCCGCCGCCCCGGACGACCGCCGGCCGGCGTTCTGGGACGAGCGCAACCTGCTGGCCCGGCGGATGCTGCGCGCGGGCGACCCTGCTGCCGCCTATGCCCTGGCCAGCGGCCATCGCCAAACCGGCGAGGCCGCTATCGACGCGGAGTTCCTATCCGGCTGGATTGCGCTGCGCCGGCTGCAGCAACCGGACGTGGCGGCCCGGCATTTCCAAACGCTTGCGGCCCTGTCCCATGCGGCGATCACCCAGGGCCGGGCGCACTACTGGGCCGGCCGGGCTGCGGCGACGCAGGGCGATCTCGCGGGTGCGCAAAGCGCCTATGCCCAGGCCGCCGCGTGGCCGACCACATTCTACGGCCAACTCGCCGTCCGCGCCTTGGGCGGCGACGATGCGGCGCTCACCGCCCGCATCCGCGCCGCGCACGACCCGGCATGGAACACCGAGCAGGCCACGGCCTTTATCGGCGGGGAACTGGCGCGGGCGGCGGCGTTGCTGGTGGCTTGGGGCGATCCGCGCCGGGCCAGGGCATTCCTGCTGCGCCTGGGCGAGACGGCGCCGGACCCGGCCGGGCGCGCGATGGCTGCCCGCATGGCCTTGGCGCTCGGCTTGCCGGATCAGGCTGTGGCAATCGCGCGCCGGGCCGGACGGGACGGGTTGATGCTGCCGGAGGCTGGCTGGCCCATTGCCGTGGAGCCGCCGGATGCCGCGGTCGAGCCTGCGGTGACGCTCGGCCTGATCCGGCAGGAAAGCAGCTTCGACATCCAAGCCGGAAGCCCGGCCGGCGCGCAGGGCCTGATGCAGATCATGCCGGCAACCGCCGCCAGCGTCGCGCAACGGTTGAACGAAGCTGTGAGCCTGCCCGCACTGACGGCCGACGCCGCCTATAACATGCGGCTCGGCACGGCCTACTTCCAGGCATTGCTGGACCAGTTCGGTGGCGCCCTTCCTTTGGCGTTGGCCGGCTACAACGCGGGGCCAAGCCGGGTGCTGGATTGGGTCGCCGGCTATGGCGACCCGCGGACCGGCATCATCGACATGATTGACTGGATCGAGCTGATCCCGTTCAACGAAACCCGCAACTACGTGCAGCGCGTGATTGAGAACGTCATGATCTACGCGGCCCGGCGCGGTACTGCGGCGCCGCACCCGCTCGCGCGGTCCGCCGGGTGAGCCGCTCCGTTGCGAGCTTCTTCGGCGTCGGCTTTTTTCCAGTCGCACCGGGAACGGCGGGATCAGCGGTGGCGCTGCTGATCGGAGCCGCGCTGATGCTCGGGCCGCCCTGGCTGCTGCCGCTCGCCGCGGCGCTCGTGGCAATGGCAGGCTACCTCGCCATCCCGCGCGCCGTAGCCGACCCCGATGCAGACCCGGGATGGGTCGTGATCGACGAGGTCGCCGGCCAGTGGGTCGCGATGCTGGGGCTTGCCGAGGTTTCGGTGGCCGGGTTGGCCGCGGCCTTTGTGGGTTTCCGCGTGCTAGATATCTGGAAGCCAGGCCCGGTCGGCTGGGCGGACCGCCAAGCCGGCGCGTTCGGCATTATGGCGGATGACATCATCGCCGGTGTCGTTGTCGCATCGGCGCTTTACGTCGCCCGGCAACTGACCAGCCTCTGAGGGGAAGGGCACCACCCATGTTCGATCCGAACCTGATCCGGGCCGCGACGGCTTTGCTCGCCGAATGCCGCGCCCGCGGGCTGATGCTCGCGACGGCGGAAAGCTGCACGGGCGGCTTGATCGCCGGCGTGCTGACCGAGGTTGCGGGTTCGTCGGACGTCTTGGACCGCGGCTTTGTCACCTACTCCAACGCCGCCAAGTCGGACATGCTCGGCGTGCCGCCTGAACTGATCGAGGCGAACGGTGCGGTGAGCGGCCCGGTTGCCGCCAGCATGGCGGCCGGCGCGCTGCTGCGCTCGCGGGCTGCGCTGACAGTCGCCGTCACTGGCGTTGCGGGACCTGGGGGTGGCAGCGAAAGCAAGCCCGTGGGAACCGTCTGGTTCGGCCTCGCGAGCCACGGTGCCTCCCCTTCAACGGAACGCCAGGTGTTTC
>CAXSEX010000111.1:0-11273 GCA_964236415.1 uncultured Acetobacteraceae bacterium
AGCCGCCGCTCTCGTCGATGTAGGCAAAGATCTCCTGATCCGGCAGTTCCTGGCGTTCTACCGCCCGCACCGCCGCTTGCTGCTGCTCGACTTCGGCTGCGCCGCGCTGTCCGGCGTGCTGGAACTCGGCTTCCCCATGGCGGTGCGCGCCTTCATCGACCGGCTGCTGCCCCAGGGCGACCTGCCGTGGATCTTGGCCGCCATCGCCGCCCTGCTCGTGGTCTATGTGCTGAACGGCGGCCTCACCGCGGTCATCAACTACTGGGGCCACGTGCTGGGCATCAGCATCGAGACCGAGCTGCGCCGTCGCGCCTTCGACCACCTGCAAAAGCTGTCCTTCCGCTTCTTCGACAACCAGAAGACCGGCCACCTGGTCAGCCGCCTGACCACGGACCTGGTGGACGTGGGGGAGGTGGCGCACCACGGCCCCGAGGACCTGATCATCGCGCTGCTGACCTTCCTCGGCGCCTTCGCCCTGATGGTGCGGATCAGCCTGCCGCTGGCCCTCGTCGCGGCGCTGGTGGTGCCGCTGGCCATGGGGATCGTGGCCCACTACGGCGGGCGCATGGACCGGAGCTGGCAAGCGCAGTTCCGCCGCATCGCCGGGTTCAACGCCCGCATCGAGGAGAACGTGGGCGGCGTCCGCGTCGTCCAGGCCTTCGCCAACGAGGAGCACGAGCGCGCCCTGTTCGCCACCGAGAACGCCAGCTACCAGGCGGAGAAGCTGCGCGCCTACGCGGCCATGGCGGTGAGCCTCGCGCTCAACTACCTCGGCATGCGGCTGGTGCAGATCGTCGTCATGCTGGCGGGCACGGTGCTCATCGTGCGCGGCGGGCTGTCGGTGGGCGACTTCGTGGCGTTCCTGCTGCTGGTCGGCGTGTTCTACCGCCCGCTCGACAAGATCAGCGCTGTCATCGAGACCTACCCCCGCGGCATCGCCGGCTTCCGACGCTTCCTGGAGTTCCTGGCCATTGCGCCGGACATCGCCGACCGCCCGGACGCCATCGCAGCACCCCCCTTGCGCGGCGACGTGCGCTTCGACCGCGTGACCTTCGGCTACGATCCCGGCCGCCCGGTGCTGCAAGACATCAGCCTTGCCATCCGCGCGGGGGAGACGGTGGCGCTGGTCGGGCCGTCAGGGGCTGGCAAGACCACGCTTTGCTCCCTGCTGCCCCGCTTCTACGAGGTGGAGGCGGGCGCCATCAGCATCGACGGCCTCGACATCCGGGCAATGACCCGCGCCTCGCTCCGCCGGCAGATCGGCATCGTGCAGCAGGACGTGTTCCTGTTCGCCGGCACCCTCCGCGACAACATCGCCTACGGCCGCCTCGGCGCGGACGACGCCGCGATCCGCGACGCCGCCCATCGCGCCCGGCTCGGCGACCTGATCGACAGCCTGCCGGAGGGCCTCGACACCGCCATCGGGGAGCGCGGGGTCAAACTGTCCGGCGGGCAGAAGCAGCGCCTCGCCATCGCCCGCATCTTCCTCAAGAACCCGCCGCTGCTGATCCTGGACGAGGCGACCTCCGCGCTCGACAGCGAAACCGAGCGCGCCATCCAGCAATCGCTGGCCGAGCTGTCCGCGGGCCGCACCACCCTGGTCATCGCCCACCGCCTGGCCACCATCCGCGGTGCCGACCGCATCGTGGTCGTCACCGAGGCCGGCATCGCCGAGCAGGGATCGCACGACCAGCTCATGGCAACGCGCGGCGCCTACTGGCGGCTGCACGACGCGCAGTTCGGCACCCTGGCCGCCGAGTGACCCCAAGGACGTGACCCCAACCGCCGCCCGCGTGTTCATCCAGGCCCACACCGCGCTCACCCGCGCGCCGCTGGTGCCCGAAATCGCGCTGCACCTTGCCACCGAGATCACCCCGATCTGGCAGGCCACCGAAGCCTGGTTGCAGCAGAAGAACATCGAGCCGCCCTTTTGGGCTTTCGCCTGGCCCGGCGGGCAGGCGCTGGCCCGGCACGCGCTCGACCATCCGGCCCTGGTCCGCGGGCGCCGGGTGCTCGACTTCGCCGCCGGGTGCGGCATCGCGGCCATCGCCTGCGCCATGGGGGGCGCGGCCACGGTTGAGGCCGCGGAGATCGACCCCCTCGCCACCGCGGCCACGCTCGCCAACGCCCAGGCGAACGGCGTCACAATCCAGGCGCAGACTGGGGACGTAGTAGGAACACCCTGCCGCTGGGACCTGATCCTGTGCGGCGACGTGTGCTACGAGGGGCCGATGACCCGGCACATCCTGCCGTGGCTCCGTCAGATGGCGAGGGCCTGCGAGGTGTGGGTCGCCGACCCCGGCCGCGCCTACCTGCCCCGGGACGGCCTCGCGCCCCTGGGCGAGTACCCCGTGCCGACCTCCCTTGAACTGGAGGACCACGCCCTGCGGCCCACCCGGCTTTACCGGTTGTCGTAGGGCCGCTGATACTGCCCGGGCGGTGCGGGCCGGTCATCGCCGTAGGCCTGGTCCGGGTCGCCGCGCCGGCGGTCCCGGGGGTAGCGCGGGTCGTCGCGCGGCCGGTCCTCGATCCGGCGCCGGTCGTCGTAGCGCGGGTCGCGGTTCCGGTCGAGTTCCTGCCGCCGGGCCTGCTCCGCGTCGCGCCGGCCTTGCTCGTAGATCGCGCGGTCCCGGTCTGGCTGGCCCTGGGGCTGCTGCTGTCCCGGCAGGACCTGTTGCAGCAGCCGCCCGGCATCGTTCAGGCTTTGCGCCGCCGCCGGTCCCGCCAACGCCGCGCCGGCCGCCGCTATCCAAAGAGTGCGCATTGAATTCCCCCCAGCACGCCCGTGCAACGCCGCCGGACACCCGCGGGTTCGCAGGACCTCTCAGCGCGCCATCAGCACCGGCAGCGCCGCGTTCTCCAACACGTGCCGGGTGACGCCGCCCAGGATCAGCTGCCGGAGCCGCGAATGGCTGTAGGCGCCCATCGCCAGCAAGTCCGCGCCGAACTCCCGCGCCGCCGCCAGCATGCCGCGCCCCACGTCGCGGTCCGTCGGGCGGAACTGCGCGACCTCCGGCCGGATGTCGTGCATCGCGAGGTAGCCGAGCAGGTCCGCAGCGCCCGGCCCGCGCCGCTGGTACTCGTCGGCCGACAGCACCCGCACCGCCTCCGCCCGCTGCATCCAGGGGATCGCGGCGTGCACGGCGGCGGCACTCTCCGCCGTGCCGTTCCAGGCGACGCAGATGCGGGTGCCCACCGTTGCCCCGGCCTTTTGCGGCGCGATCAGCACCGGGCGCCCGCTGTCGAACAGCACGGCGTGCAGGGCGTCGCTGCTGGACACGTCGTCCCCGGCCTCCGGGTGCGGCACCACGGTGAGGTCGGCGAGGCGGGCGAGCTGGGCCACCAGGTCCTCTTCCCGCCCGGTGACGCTGGCGAAGTTGGCGGTGGCGCCGGGGCTGAGCGGCTCGGCGACGGTGACGCCGTGGGCGGCCACGAACCGGTCGAACATCGCGCGCACGGCGTTGGAGCGGGTGCTGCTTTCCTTCTCGGTGGCCGACATCATCTCCTCGATCATCGCGCCCGACAGGCCCTCGCCCGCCAGCGGCGCCACGTCGCGGCTATCGACGCGGACATGCAGCGCCGTGAGGTGCGCGTCCCACATCCGCGCCACCGTCAGCGCCGTGGTCAACGCGGCCTCCCCGGCGGCAGTGCCGGTGAGCGGCAGCAGCAGCTTGCGGATCAGCATGGCGTTTTCTCCTCCATGTTGCGGGGCATTATGGGGGGACGCTATCACACTTCTGCGGGGCGCAACGGGGATCGGTGCTGTATGCCGGCCGAGCCAACGCGGGCTGGACGTGATCAAAGGAACGGGCGACGTGCGCTATCTTGCTCTCATCGACGGACACCCTGGCGCGTATGGCGTGGCATTCCCTGATTTGCCCGGCTGCACGGCCATGGGCGATACCCTGGACCAAGCGATGGCGGAAGCATCGGCGGCCTTTGCGGATTGGGTCAGCACAGTTGAAGGCAGGGGTGGCACCGTTCCGCCCGCCAGTTCGGCGGAGGCGCTTTGCCGCGATCCCGAGGTTGCCGATGCCCTGGCGGAAGGGGCGTGCTTGGTCGCAGTGCAGGCAGAGCTTAGCCGGGCAGCGCAAGACATTCCATTGCACGACCGCTTCGCCGCCCTCCGCGCCGCGTACCCACTCCCGCCTGCGACCGGCAAGCCGGCTGACAAAGCATTCTTCGATGAGATGTGCGGGGAGCCGCCGTAACCGGGAGGACGGGGCTGGTTTCGGCATCAACGCCGCGCCATCCAGCGATCCAGATTTGCGTAGATGCACGAATTGCCAAACCGCAAAAGCGTGGGCTGGATTTCGCGGATGCAGCCGAGGTGTTTGCAGGCGTAACTGGGACGTTTGAAGATGCACGGTTCGACTACGGCGAGGTTCGCTTCACCACGGCGGGCTTTCTGGCCGGGCGCTTTGTAATCGTGGTTTGGACGCCGCGCGGCAATGCGCGACACATCATTTCAATGAGGCAGGGACATGCAAAAGAGCGACGCCGCTGGCAACTCTGAGACGATTGGCAAATCCGAGTGGGTTGATCCGGATGACGCGCCGGAGTTGACCGAGGAGTTTTTCGAAAATGCCGAAGTCTATCATGGCAATACTTTCATCCGCCGTGGCCAGCGCGGCCGGCCCAAAGACCCAAATGCGAAAGAGTTGGTGTCAGTCCGCCTGGACCCGGACGTGCTGGCGAAGCTGCGCGCGGACGGGCCGGGCTGGCAGACCAGGCTTAACGACATTCTCCGCAAAACTCTCATCGGATGAGCGCCGCCGCCCAAGGCCCGGCAACACCTGAACCGCCCTCAGCATGACGGCGCTGCGCACCCCGCGCCTGCTGCTGCGTCCCTGGCGCGACACGGACCTCGCCCCCTTCGCCGCCCTGAACGCCGACCCCGAGGTGAGCCGCTGGTTCGCGGGCACGCTGACGCGCGAGGAAAGCGACGCCTTGGCTGCCCGGCACCAGGAGCACATCGCGACGCACGGCTTCGGCTTCTGGGCCGTGGAGGCGCCCGGGACCGCGCCGTTCATCGGCTTCGTAGGCCTGAAGCACGTCGCTTTCGCCGCCCCTTCACCCCGGCCGTGGAGATCGGCTGGCGGCTGGCGCGCGCGCATTGGGGCCAAGGCTACGCCACGGAAGCGGCCCGCGCCGCGCTTGCCCACGCTTTCGGGCCACTCAATCTGCCGGAGGTCGTGAGCTTCGCCGTGCCCGGCAACCTCCCGTCGCGCCGGGTCATGGAGCGGATCGGCATGAGGCACGACCCGGAGGGCGGCTTCGACTATCCCGTCTTGCCCGAAAGGCACCCGTTCCGCCGCATGGTGCTCTACCGCGCGGCGCAGGACGCGCAACGTCCCCGCGCCTGACCCGCCGCGCTCACGGATACAGCGCCCCCACGCCCCACCCTTCCTCCGCCCGCGTGTAAACCCGGCGGTCGTGCAGCCGGAACGGCATGTCCTGCCAGAACTCGATCGACCCGGGCCGCACCCGGAAGCCAGACCAGTGCGGCGGGCGCGGGATCGTGTCGCCGGGGTAGCGCGCGTCCAGCTCCCTGACCCGGCGCTCCAGCTCGGCCCGCGACGGCAGCGGGCGCGACTGGTCGGACGCCAGCGCGCCGAGGCGCGAGATGCGGGCGCGGGTGTTGAAGTAGGCGTCGGCCTCCGCCGCCGTCACCGTTTCCACCTCCCCTTCCACGCGCACCTGGCGTTGCAGGCTCTTCCAATGGAACAGCAGCGCCGCCCGCGGGTTGGCGAGCAGTTCCCGGCCCTTGCGCCCCTCGTGGTTGGTGTAGAACACGAACCCCCGCGCGTCGAAGTCCTTGAGCAGCACGATCCGCGCGGACGGCCGGCCGTCGGGGGTGCAGGTCGCCACCGTCATGGCGTTCGGGTCGTTGGGCTCCGTGCGGCCTGCCTCGTCGAGCCAGGCCTGGAACAAGAGGAACGGGTCGGCGGCCTCCGGGATGCCGCGGGTCTCGATAGAGGGAGACGTGGGGGAGGGGAGCGGGGTGTCGGGCATGGCGGAAGCTCCGGGTTTGCGTGCACGGTGCCGATGTGGGTCCGCGCCGGCAAGAGCCACCCCCACCAAGCACCCCGGGGCTTCCCCCCCGCGCCCGCATGTGCCACCACCGTCCATCCCCCACCACGCAGCGAGGTTTCCCCCCATGCCGGATGCCAGCCCGATCCCCCCAGGCACCCTGATGCGGGGCAAGCGCGGCGTCGTCATGGGAGTGGCGAACGACCGCTCCATCGCCTGGGGCATCGCTGCCGCCTGCGCGGCGCAAGGGGCGGAACTCGCCTTCACCTATCAGGCCGACGCGCTGGGCAAGCGGGTGCGCCCCTTGGCCGAAAGCGTCGGCAGCACCCTCACCGTGCCCTGCGACGTGTCGGACGACGCCAGCATCGACGCCGCCTTCGCCGTGGTCGCGGACGCCTGGTGCCATGACGGCCCAGGCCTCGATTTCCTGGTGCACGCCATCGGCTGGGCGGACAAGACGTACCTGCGGGGCAAGTACCTGGACACCCCGCGCCAGGCGTTCCTGCAAGCGATGGACATTTCCTGCTTCTCCTTCACTGCCGTGGCGCAGCGCGCGGTGCCGCTGATGCGGCCCGGCGGGTCCCTGCTGACGCTCACCTACCTGGGCGCCGAGCGCGTCATGCCGCATTACAACGTGATGGGGGTCGCCAAGGCGGCGCTGGAGTCCTCCGTGCGCTACTTGGCGGCGGACCTCGGCGGCCAGGGCCTGCGTGTCAACGCGCTGTCCGCCGGGCCGATGAAGACCCTGGCCGCCAGCGGCATCGGCGACTTCCGCTATATCCTGCGCTGGAACCAGTACAACTCGCCGCTGGAGCGCAACGTGTCGCTGGAGGAGGTGGGCGGCGCCGGGCTGTACCTGCTCAGCCCATTGTCATCTGGCGTGACCGGCGAGGTGCACCATGTCGATAGCGGCTACCACGTCGTCGGCATGAAGAACCCGGCCGCCCCCGACATCAACGTGGCGGGCGACCTCTAGACATCCAGGACTCCGCCCCGCCCATGAGCCACAACAGCTTCGGCCACCTGTTCCGCGTCACCACCTGGGGCGAAAGCCACGGCCCCGCCATCGGCTGCGTCGTCGATGGCTGCCCGCCCCGCCTGCCGCTCACGGAGGCGAGTATCCAGCCCTGGCTCGACCGCCGCCGCCCGGGCCAGTCGCGCTACACCACCCAGCGCCAGGAGCCGGACGAGGTGCGCATCCTGTCGGGCACGCTGGACGGCCTGACCACCGGCACGCCGATTGCGCTCGAAATCCAGAACGTCGATCAGCGCAGCCGCGACTACGGCGACATCGCCCAGCAGTTCCGTCCGGGCCACGCCGACCTCGCGTACGAGCTGAAATACGGCATCCGCGACCATCGTGGCGGCGGGCGCAGCAGCGCGCGGGAAACCGCGATGCGGGTCGCCGCCGGCGCCATCGCGCGCATCGTGCTCGGGGACCGCGTGCGGGTGCGCGGCGCCATGGTGCAGATGGGCGCCCATGCCATCGACCGCGCCCGCTGGGACTGGGACGCCGTGAACGAGAACCCGCTGTTCTGCCCGGACCCGGTGACCGCCCAGGCCTGGGAAGAGGAGTTGGCGGCGATCCGCAAGGCCGGGTCCAGCGTGGGCGCGGTGATCGAGGTGGTGGCGGACGGCGTGCCGCCCGGCCTGGGTGCGCCCATCTACGGCAAGCTCGACGCGGACATCGCCGCCGCGCTGATGGGCATCAACGCGGTGAAGGGTGTGGAGATCGGCGACGGCTTCGCCGCCGCGGCCCTCGAAGGCGAGGGCAATGCCGACGAGATGCGGATGGGGGACGGGGCCGTGCAGTTCGGCTCCAACCATTCGGGCGGCGTGCTGGGCGGCATCTCGACGGGGCAGCCGGTGGTGGCGCGCTTCGCGGTGAAGCCCACCAGCTCCATCCTGGTGCCGCGCCAGGCGGTGGACCGGATGGGCCGGGAGGTGGAGGTGGTGACGCGCGGCCGGCACGACCCCTGCGTCGGCATCCGCGCCGTGCCGGTCGGGGAGGCGATGCTGGCCTGCGTCCTGGCGGACCACCTGCTGCGCCACCGGGCGCAGGTGCCGGACGCGCCAGGAGTAGCGCGGCTCCCGCGCAACTAATCGTGGGGTTGCGGCATGATCTGTCTGGTCTATTGCGCGCAATCGGTGGTGGTGGCAGGGATGGCGGAGAGATGCAGCCGTATCCCGATCCCATCAATCCCGCGGCGCTCAACGCTTTCATCGAGTGCGTTGGCGCGCGCGCATGGCGGGACCGGCTGGAGGCGCTGCGGGCCGGCCCCTCGGCACAGACGCGGACCGGGCGGCAACGGGCGCAGCGCCATTGCATCGAGTTCACGATTGAGCGACTGCGGCGCGGCTCGCTGAACCGCGCTCCCAGCATGGCCGAGCAGTGGATCGCCAGCCTCGCCGCCGCTGCCGTCGCCTTGTTCATGTCCCTGTCGAACGAGGGCCGGCTGCGGCTTGTCGCCCTGTTGCGCGCGTCCCTGGTGGGCGACGCCTGCCTAGTGCCGCCCTTCCACCTGCTGCGCACCGCGGAGTTGCAGCGTTTCCGCGGCTTCGACGTGACGTTCGCCGGGCTGGAGGACGCGGCGCCGTTCGACCTGCTGCTGCACCGCGATGGCTCGGAGGCGGAGGTTGCCTGCGACGTGATCTCCGCCGAGGAAGGGCGCGACGTGCACCGGGGCGCGTGGTTCAGCCTGGTGGACCGCATCGACCCCGAATTGCAGGCCTGGCTCTGCACGCATCCCGGCCGTTACATCCTGAAAATGACCCTGCCGCGTGGCTTGCGGGACGAGGAAGGCGACGGCTTGCTCGCCGCCCTGCATGCGCGCATCACCGCGCTGCTGCAGAGTTCGCGCCGCACCGACCATGACGAGGCCGCCGTGCTGCGGCTCGACCCGCTGATGCTGGCGGCGGCGCAGGCGGACGAGGTGGGCCTGATGCCCCGGCTGCGCCGGGAGTTCGGGCCGGAAGCGCATTTGTCGGTGACGGCGGCCAGCGGCGGGGTGTTCGTCATGGCCGCCCGCGCCGGGCGGGAGGACGAGGTCGCCGCCGCCATCCGCCGCCGCCTGTCCGCCATCGCCCCCACCCGCCTGTCCGGCAAGCGGCCCGGCATCCTTGCCACGTTCGTGGAGGACACCGACCGCCCGGAATGGCGCAGCCTGCGCGACAAGCTCGAACTGGAAGGGGAAGCGCGTAAGTTCATGACCTTCCCGGAAGCGCGCAACGTGGTCGCCATCACCGTGTCCTCCCGGCTGGAGCTGTTCGGCCTGCCCGAGCCTGACAGCGCGCCGGGCGGCGAGTTGCGGTTCCGCAACCCGGCCCACCCCGCCGCCAAGGCCCCCGCCTTGGCGCCCGCGGTGCTGTCGTCCATGTGATGCCGTGTTCTTGAGACAAACGGCGAACTGCCACGTGCCCGCCACGTTCGTGCACGAACATGGCTTCATCGAAGAAGGAACTGCCGCGTGACGGAGTGCGAAGAAGCGCTGAAGCTGGCCGAACTGGACCGCATCTTGAACGACCCCGACGTGCCCATGGAGCCGGCGCGGGTCTGGGCGTTGCTGGCCGAGATCGCCCGGCAGGACGCCGCCGTGCTGGCGGACTAACCTCGCAGTGCCGCGAGGAGGAACTCGCGGTTGCCCTCCGGCCCGGTGATCGGGCTGCCCTCGATCCCCAGCACCTGCCAGCCCGGCAGCCCCGCCCACCAATCCCGCACCCGGGCGCAAACCGCGCGGTGCACGCCGGCGTCCCGCACCACGCCCTTTGACCCCACCTGGCCCGGCCCGGCCTCGAACTGCGGCTTGATCAATGCCACCGCCCACGCCCCCGGCGCGCACAGCGCCAGCGGTGCCGGCAACAGGGTTTGCAGGCCGATGAACGATGCGTCGCACGCCAGCGCCTCCACCGGGTCCGGCACCTGCGCCGCCGTCAGGTAGCGCGCGTTGCACCGCTCGTGCACCACCACACGCGCGTCGCTCCGCAGCCGCCAGGCAAGCTGGCCGTGCCCCACATCGACCGCATGGACCCGCGCCGCCCCGTGGTGCAGCAGCACGTCGGTGAAGCCCCCGGTGCTTGCCCCCACGTCCAGCCCGAAGTGCCGGACCGCATGGTCGAGCTTCAGCCCGCCGCGCGACGCCCAGGGGTGGTCCTGCCCCCGCACTTCCAGCGCCGCGTCTTCCGGGAGGCCGTCGCCTGCCTTGCTGACGCGCCGCTCCCCGCTCCACACCACCCCGGCCAGGATCAAGGCTTGCGCCCGGGAGCGGCTTTCGGCGAGGCCGCGGTCCACCAGCATCTGATCCGCGCGTTGCTTCGGCAATGAAGGGTGTCCTTCCGGTCGGGCGCACCAGTGAAACAGCCGGGCCGCGCCGCCGCCATTCACTTCTTCATGGCTGTGCCGCGCTTGCGCCGTTGCCTGCCGCTGCCGTAGAGCAGCGAGTGCTTAAATAGGTGCGCTGAACCCGGAACAGCGGCGGCCATCTGCCAAAGCTCAATTCCAAAACCGTCCCATCGTCATACCGGCGCTTGCGATGAAAGAGCAGCGTCGCCTTTGGCATAGGACATGAAATGACATGTCTAACCTATGTCGTTGATTGACATAAAAGCTCAGCCGGTATTCGTCGCTCCCGCGCTAATGCCCGCGCGACACCACGTACTCCGCCAGCGCCCGCAGCCGCCCGGCCCGCGCGTCGAATGCCAGGAGGTGCTGCGCCGCCTGCTGCGCCAGCATGGCCGCCTGCGCCCGGGCGCGCTCGACGCCGAGCAGCGCCACCACGGTCGCCTTGCCCGCCGCCTGGTCCTTGCCGGCGGTCTTGCCGATGCCTGCCGTGGTGCCCACCGCGTCCAGCACGTCGTCGGCGATCTGGAACGCGGCGCCCAGGTCCCGCCCGTACGCCGCGACCTGCGCCCGCAACGGCGGCGCCGCCCGGCCCAGGATCGCCCCGGCCTCCGCGCTGTACTGGATCAGCCGCCCGGTCTTCAGTGCCTGCAGCCGCGTCACCTCGTCGGGGTCGAGCGCCTCACCCTCCGTCGCCATGTCGATCATCTGGCCACCCACCATGCCGCGCGCCCCCGCGGCAAGGCCCAGCGCCGCCACCAGCTCGCAGCGCGCTAGCGGGTCCGAATGGGTGTCCGGGTGGGCCAGCAGCTCGAAGGCGCGGGTTTGCAGCGCGTCCCCGGCCAGGATCGCGGTCGCTTCGTCGAACTTGCGGTGCGTGCTGGGCTGGCCCCGGCGCAGGTCG
>CAXSEX010000112.1:0-4126 GCA_964236415.1 uncultured Acetobacteraceae bacterium
GGCTGCGGCCAGGCGGATCATGTTGAACGTGCCGACCAGGTTGATTGCGACCACCCGGGCGAACGACGCCAGCGCGTGCGGCCCGTCGCGGCCCAGCACCTTCTCCCCGATCGCGATCCCGGCACAGTTCGCCAGGCCGTGCACGCCGCCGAACGCCGCCTCCGCTTCCGCCACAACGGCCTGCGCCGAAGCCTCATCGGTGATGTCCGCCGCGACGAAGCGGGCGGCGGCGCCCAGCTCCTGCGCCAGCGTTTCCCCGGCCGCCCGGTTCACGTCGGCGATCACCACCCGGCCGCTGCTGGCGACCACCATGCGGGCGGTCGCGGCGCCCAGGCCGGACGCGCCGCCGGTGACGATGAAAACGTGCTCGGCGATCTGCATGGGCGTGTCCTCCTTCGGGGCGGGGGTTCACTCGGCCGCCGCCCGGTCCGGCGCGGCGGCCAGCGAGGCGGCGACCAACGCCTCCGCATCGGCATGCAGCGCGGCACGTGAGGCGTCCCGCATGTAGAACATATGCCCGCCGCCATACACGCGGAGCTGCAAGCGGTCTCCGCCGCCCGACGCCGGCACCTGGTTCAACAGCATCTGGCTGGCGAAATACGGCGTGACGAGGTCGGTCAGCCCGTGCGCCACCATCACGTGCGCCGCCGGGTCAAGGGCCAGGAACTGCCGCAACGGCGTCATCACATCTGGCCGGGCATTGCTGCGGCCATAATCCCACTCGTGCGCCGCGGCCTCGTTCAGCAGCTCATAGCGGCGTCCCGGCGAACCGCTCGGCTTCCAATCGAGCCGCGTCGCATACACGTCCAGCATGGCGCTCGTGACAGGTCCGCGCAGCGCGTCCAGGATGGCGTCGGGCGAGTTGTCGTTCGCCGCCGCCGGGAACGGGTCGGCCGCCGAGACCGTCGCGTCGTAGGGGCTGGCGACCCGGCCCGGCTCCCGGTCCCGTGTGAAGGCGCCGAGGTCCACCTTGCCCGCCCGCCGCCGCACCAGCGCGGGATCGAGGCCGGTCAGCGCCGCGACGCGGTTGCTGACCCGCCCGACCGCCGCCGCGTCGTGCTCGCCCCGCACCAGATCCAGCAGGTAGTCGGTCGCGGCATAGCTTTCGGCATCCATGACCTCAGCCCGGCCCGCGGCACCCCGCGCCGCGGCGGCCATGGACGGCAGCCGCGCCACCCAGCGCATCGGGTCCCACGGTGCGTCCCGCCCGTTGAAGTCCAGCACCGGAGAAATCAGCACCAGCCCGCTGACCCCCACCCCCTGCTGGTCCAGCAGCGCCCGCGCCAGCTTCGGGCCGCGGAACCCGCCGTAGCTTTCCCCCACGATGAACTTCGGCGATTGCAGCCGCCCGTTGGCCTCCAGCCAGCGGCGCGCAACGTTGGCGAGTGCGTCGATGTCGCCCTCCACAGAGAGCATGCGCCGCCGCACGTCGTCCCCGCCGAGCACCCGGCTGTAGCCGGTGGTCACAGGGTCGATGAACACGAGATCAGTGAAATCGAGCCAGGTGTCGGCGTTGTCTACGACGGCCGGGCGCATGCTGGGGCTGGTGCCGGCCGCGAGCGGCAGCCGCCACGGCCCGATCGCGCCGAGGTTCAGCCAGGCCGACGCCGATCCCGGGCCGCCGTTCACCGCGAACGTCACCGGCCGGCTGCCCGGCACCGTGTTCGCGAGCTGGAACGCGGTCACGACAATTTCGGCCTGCGCGGCGCCCTGCGGGTTCGCCAGGCGGATGGTGCTGACGGTCGCGTTGAACGCCAGGGTGCGTCCAGGCAGGGCCAGGGTGTGGGCGGTCGTCTTGTCCGCGCTCGGCTCCGGCGCCGAGGCGCGCGGCGCGTCCGCGTCGCGCTCGGGACCACCCGGGCCGTGCGGCTGCGCCAATGCCGGTCCAGCCAGCAGGGCGGCGAGCGCCCAGATCGTCGTGAGCTTCATGGCGTTCTCCCGGCTGGGCGCCGGCCCGGCGCGCTGCCCGGTTGTTTAAGCACGCTAATACTCGAACTGATAGGTCAGCCCGACCGAGTTGCCGCCCTGCCCGGTCCCCACTTCGGTCTGCGCCTTCAGGCCCTTGTAGAGGTCGATCTGCACCGTCGCCTGCGTTTGGTTCCCGGTGGTGCCCTGCTTCGCGCCCACGTAAACGCCGGGGCGGACATACCGCCCCGCCTCGACGGAGGGCGCCGTGCTGGACGTGCCGCTCCCGCTGCTGCTGCCGCCGTCAACCGACAGCCGGTCCAGCCCCAGCCCTTTCCGGATGCTTTCCAGCGGGTTGCTGGCGCCGCCGCCCACGCCGGTCAAGCTGGCGACCGAGGCGGCGATCTCGGCAAGCTGGAACGGCCCCAGGTCCTTGGCGCTGCGCTTGAACAGCAGGTAGGCCAGCACCTCGTCCTGCGGCAGCTCCGGCACGCTGGTCAGGTTGATCTTGGGGGTGCTGGCATAGCCGGTGATGCCGAGCGTCGCGGTGACGCTGCCGGTGGTGCTGTCGGCGGCGAAATCGAGCGTCGGGTCGATCTTCCCCGTGACTCCCGTGCCGTCGAAGCCCACCTTGCCGCGCGTGAAGGTCAGGGTGGTGCCGGCCACGCTGATGGTGCCGCGCCGCATGTCGAACCCGCCGGACACCTGCGGCGCCGTGCTCTTGCCCTTGACGCGCAGCTCCCCCGCAAGCTCCGAGTCCAGCCCCCGGCCGCGGACGAAGATGGCGCGCGGCGCGTTGATCGTGAGGTCGAGGCCGATGGCGCTGCCCGCGGCGGGCGGCGCCGGCGGCTTGTCCCCGGGCCGCCGCACGTCCAGCACGGCGATGCTGGCCGGCAGGCGCTCGGGGATGCTGATTTCAGCCCGCTTGATGCCGATGCGTCCCGCCGCCTGCAACGCGCCCGCGGCCTGGCCCTTTACCGTGAGATCGGCGTCCAGGTCGGCGCTCAGTTGGTCGGACGCGAGCGGACGCGCGTTGCGCATCGTGAGCGTGAGATCGACCGGCAGCCCCGGCGCCAGCACGCCGACGCTGCCGGACGCCGCCACCGTGCCCGGCCCGGCCCGTCCGGTGAAGCTCGCGATGCGGACCGTGTCGCCGTCCGCCCGCAGGCTCGCGGCGATGTCGGTGATGCGGAGGCCCTGCGCGAAGTCCTGCACCTCGCCCTTCGAAAGCTGCGCCGTGCCGCCGATGCGGGGCGCCGCCGCGGTGCCGGCCACCGTCGCGTCCAGCGCCACCCGGCCCCGCGCCCGCCGCCCCGCCGCGGTCAGCACGGGGTCGAGCAGCACGAGGTCCAGCGTCCCGGTCGCCCGCAAGTCGAGCGCCCCAGCCCCCAAGGGTGCCTGCCCTGCCACCGCAAGCTGCAGCGACGGCCCGGCCGAAAGCCGCGAATCGATCCGGGCGGCGCCGCCGGCCAGTTGCGCCGTGGCCGTCAGGTTGGCCGCCGGGATCGCCCGGCCCGGCCCGGAGCGCAGCCGCACCCCGCTGGCGGTGAGCTTCACCGTCCCGCCCGGCTGCGCCGGCGTGCCGGTCAGCCGGGCGTCGAACGCAATCGTGCCATCCGCCGCAAGTTCCGGCGAGGCGAGCCGCGCCAGGTCGGCCGGGGCGCGCAGCGTGGCCGTCGCGTCCAGCGTGGGCGACAAGCGCCCGGCCACGTCCAGCACCGCATCCCGCACGCCCAGCCGCAGCCGGTCCACCGAAACCTCGTCGGCCAGGCGGACCCGCGCCGGCGCCAGCAGCCGCAGCGTCTCGCCACGGGCGGCCACCTGCAAAGTGTTGAGCTGCACAGTTTTGGCCGGGGCGTCCACCACGGCCGCGCCGGTGATCTGCGCGTCGGTGCCGCTGACTTGCAGCGCCGCTGTCGTCCGCACGGCCAGCGCCGCCCGCGGGCCGGACACGTCCACCTTGGCAGAGCCTTTGACGCCCGCGGCGTCGATACCCTCCGCCGCGAGATGGGCGTCCACCACCGGATTGGTCGTGGGATCGGCGACGCGGGCGGTGAGGACGGCATGGCCGACCCAGCTGCCGGGCAGGTCGTAGTTGTCACCCGAGTCCGGGGCCGAGACCTCGCACAGCTGCGGGTGGATCGAGGGGCAGTGGTAGCACTCGTGGTAGTTCTCGGAGATCACCTTCCAGTTCGCCGCGACCTCGTAGGTGTGCCGGTCG
>CAXSEX010000112.1:4136-11273 GCA_964236415.1 uncultured Acetobacteraceae bacterium
CGCAGCTCCGCACGGAGCCGGGCCTCTTGAGCGTCCAGGTTGGCCTGCGCCGTCACGCTGCCGGACAGCGGCTGGCCGATGAATGGGCGCAGGTCGTCGAGCTTGTCCATGCGCAGGTCAACCTGGCCCAGCGGCAGCTTGGCGCCGGCCGGCAGGGAGAGCGTGCCCGCGGCGTGCAGGCTGCGCCAATCCGCGCGCTCGATGGTGGCATGCAGCGTGCCGTCCGCTTCGCGCCGGGCCGTGACGCCCAGGGCGAGCGGCGCGCCTTCCAGCGTGCCCTCCGCCGTCACCTGCCCGGCGGGCGCGCCCGGCAGGCCCGTCAGCGCGGCGGTCAGCGTCACCGGCCCGCGCGGCACGTTCGGCGCGCCGACCTCGCCCTTGATGGTGGTGTCGAGCGACAGCGCGTCCATCGGCCCATGCGCGTGCCCGTCAGCCTCCAAGGCCCCGGTCAAGGTCGAGGCCAGCGCCGCCAGGTCGGACAGGTCGAGATGGAACGTGGCGTCCAGCGCCCCCGCCTCCCTGCTGCTCCCGTTCATGCTCCCTTGGGCCGACAGCCGCAGCGTCTTGCCGTCGATCTCCAGCCGAGACAGCGTGATGTCCGACCCGGCAAGCTGCGCCGACGCCCCCAGCGTCGCGTCGCCCAGCAGCGCCGGCACCGGCGCCAGTCCGCCGGTGATGGACAGCTTGCCGTCCAAATCCGCCCGGGTCACGCCGCCCGCCACCGCGGCGCGCAGATGCAGCGCCGTGCTGCCATGCAGGTCGATCCCGCCGATGGCGGCGAGCGACGCCAGGTCGGCCGCGGCCACGTCGGCGTTGGCCGAAAGGTCGCCCCCCGTCCGTGCATCGCCCTTGACGGTCAGCAGCGGGTGGGTGAGCGCGAAGGTGACGGGCCGGGCCGGGTCGTCCAGCCGCGCATCGGCGTCCAGCACCACGGGCGAAGCCGCCAGCAGCGCCGGGTCCGGGCCTGGCAGGCGCACGCCTTCCGCCGTCGCGTGCAGCCCGACCCGGCCGGCGTTGCCCTGGATGTCGGCCACGAGCCGTTGCACCGCGGCGCCCGCCGCGGCCAGGCCCTCGACTCGCAGTTGCCCCGAGGCGTCCGGCGCCGTGAACGGCCCGCGCACCCGGGCCTGCAAGGCGATGCTCTGCCAAGACACGTCCGGGCGCGGGGTCATGGCCGGGGCGGAGGCGGACAGGTCGAGGTTGGCGGCCGATCCTTCCAGGTCCAACGTGCCCCGGGCCTGCGCGTGCAGCGGGCCGGCGGTCAGCGACAGGTTCGTCGCGACGGCGCTGCGCGGCCCGTCCAGGCCTGCCTTGATCGACAGCGGCCCGAGGCCCGGCAGCGTCGCCACCGTGGCGATCAGGCCCCCATCCGGCTCGGCGGCGTCGAGCGTCGCCCCAATGCGCGCCGGGTCGAGGCGGACGGTTGCCTTGTAGTCGCCGGGCGCGTCCAGCCGGTGCAGCACGAGGTCCGCGTTGGCGTCTTGCAGCGACGCACCATCCGCGGTGCCCTCCGCCGAAAGCACGGCGGCCGGCCCGATCACGCCAGGGCCAAGCTCCACCCGCGCCACATGGATGCGCTGCGCCGCGACCCGCACCGGCAGGCTGAACGGTTGGCTCGTGGTCGAGGGCGCCGGGGCAGCGGTGCTCGCGGCCGGCAGCCGGGGCACCTGTATGCGCGCGGCTTCCAGCCGCTCAATCAGCGCGGTGCGCCGCAGCAGCCGGGTCGGCGACCAGTCGAGCGCCACGTCGTCGGCCAGCAGCCAGGCGCCGGCCGCGTCGCGCACCTCCAGGTGATGCAGCCGCAGCGCGTCCGGGAAGCGGCCTGACAACCCCTCCACCACGACGGTGCCGCCGGTCACGCGCCCGATCAGTTGCTCCGCCGCGATGCGGCCCGGCCCGATGTTCAGGGCCAGCACGACGGCGGTGACCAGCACGACCGGAAGCAGCAGGAGCAGGCCCAGGCCCCACAGCGCCGCGCGCAGCACCCGGTGCATCAGGAGGGGGCGCATCAGGAGGGGGCGCATCAGAAAGCCTGCCCGAGGCCGATATACAGCTCGAACGTGTCATCGCCGCGCTGCTTGTTGAGCGGCACGGCCACGTCCAGCCGGACCGGCCCAACCGGCGTGTAGTAGCGGGCACCCACCCCGGCACCCGCCCGCAGGCCGCTGCCGAACCCGCTGCTGGAGTTGGACACCTGCCCGGCGTCCACGAACACCGCGGCGCCGAAGCTCTCGCCGAAGCGCTGCCGGTACTCCACCGTCGCAGCCGTGATCGACGTGCCGCCGGTGGGCCGGTTGCTCGCGAACCTCGGCCCGATGGACTGGTATTTGTAGCCCCGCACCGTGCCGCCCCCTCCGGCATAGAACCGCTCGTCTGGCGGCAGGTCGAAGGTGCTCGCCCCCTGCACGCTGCCGACCAAGCCGCGCAACGCGACGATGCTGCGGCCCGGGGCGCCCAGGTTGATGTAGGTCGAGCCTGACACCTGCAATATGGTGAACGTCGCTTGCCGGCCGACCAGCACCTGCGTCGGCGTCGCGAGTGCCCCCGCCTTGATGCCGTGCGTCGGGTCGAGCAGCCCCTCCGGTCCCGTCGAGTCGTAGCGCAGGCCGAGCGGCAGGCCGAGCAGGGTGTAGCTGCGCTGCACGCCTTCCTGGGTGATCAACGACTGCTGCGCCTGCACGCCGACGCTGCCCGTCCAAACCTGCGCGAACTTGCGGTTGAGGGTGACGCCGGCCAGCTCCGCCGTGCGATTGTAGGCATCGAGGTTCTCCTTGATCGCTTGCAGGTTCACCGTCACCGACTGATCCCGCCGCCACACGTCCGGCTTGGTCAGCGCGGCCGTCACGTTGTAGCCGCTGCCCCGGCTGGCGCTGCCGCCAAGCTGCGTCACCGCGGCGCCCAGGTTCAACTGCTCCGCCTGGCCGAACAGGTTGCGGTGCTGGAAGGTGAGGCCGGCGCTGGCGCCGAGGTCGGTCGAGTACTCCGCCGTGACGCCCACGGCATGCCGCGGCCGTTCCGTCACGTCAAAGGCCAGCGGCAACTGCCCGGCCGCGTCCACCTGATCGGCCGCCCGGGCGCGGACGGTCGCGAACACGCCGAGCTGCGCCAGGTCCTGCCGCGCCTTCTCAATCTTCGCCGGATCGAACCGCTCGCCTTGGCTGACCAGCAGCCGGCGGCGCACGAAGGCCGGGTCCACCCGCGTCAGCCCGCCGATGCTGATCGGCCCGAGATCGACCTGCGGGCCGGTGTCCACCTTGTAGGACACGTCCAACGCCTGCGCCGAAGGGTCGAGCATCGCCACCGGGGGATCGACCTTGGCCAGCGCGTAGCCCTGGCTGCGCAGCGCGTCCAGCACGCGCCCCTGGCCGGCCAGCACGTCGGCCGCCACTGCCGGCGCGCCAGGCTCGACGCCCAGCGCCGCCCGCGCCTGCTCCGGCACTTGGCCGTCCAGCGTGACCCGGCGCAGGTGGAACACCGGCCCGGGGTTGATCCCGACCGTCACCGGGACCGGGGCGCTCGCGGCTTCCAGCACCGTCGGCAGCGCCGGGTCGTCTAGGCCGCGCCCGGCCACATCCACCATGAGCCGGGCGGCGTAGTGGCCATAGCTGCTGAGCGCCGTGAGGAGGCGGCTTTCGTCGTCCCGCGCGCGGGTCACCAGCGCGAACGGGCCGACGGGGGCGCTGTCCCGCAGCGACACGAGATTGGAGCTGTCCTTCAGCGCCTGGTCCAGCGCCGCGTTGCCGGTGGGCGCGATGGACACGGTGTAGGGCTGCGGATCGGCCGCGCCCGCGGCGGCGCCGTGCAGCACGGCCAGCGCGACGGCGAACAGGACGACCCGCCGGCACAGAGGAGTCATTCCGCTCTTGAACATGCGGCAGCATAGTGCTGAAAGCCCAAGGGCGCGCCAGATTCGCCTGCGCATCCTGCTACGCCGCCCGCCGCCGTCCCGAGATCGTCACGGGCGCGTTGTTGTCTCGACACATGCAGATTGATATCTGAGTTCCATGAAGCTTCTTACACCCCGCGCACGCCAAAGGAGCCTGCCCGCCCTGGCGCCGTTGGAGACGCGGGCGACGCCGCGCCAGCGGATTCATCGGCTGCGGCCGGTGCGGCGGGGGGCCGCCATCGCCCTGTGGACGTTTCCCGCCGCCGCGATCCAGTCCGCGATGCTGGTATTGCCCGGCCGTGGCAAGATTGTGTTCGCCCGGCTGTATTGGGCCAGCCTGTGCCGCCTGATCGGCTTGCAGGTGCGGGTGATCGGCCAACCGGCGCGGCCGGGCGGCCGGCCGGTGGTGTTTGCGTCGAACCATTCGTCCTGGCTCGACATCCTGGCCCTGGGCGGCGTGCTGGAAGGCTGCTTCATCGCCAAGGAGGAAGTTGGCCGCTGGCCGGTCATCCGCACGGTCGCGCGTCTAGGGCGCACCGTGTTCGTCACGCGCCGCCCCGCCGACACCGGGCGGGAGCGCAACGCCATGCGGGACCGGCTGGATGCGGGCGACAACCTGATCCTGTTTCCCGAAGGCACCAGCTCCGACGGCTCCCGGGTGCTGCCGTTCCGCTCGGTGTTCTTCTCGGTCGCCGAGGCGCAGCCGGGGCGGTCCTGCCCGCTGATCCAGCCGGTGTCCATTGTTTATGACCAGTTGGGCGGCCTGCCCATCGGCCGGGCGAGCCGGCCGGTGTTCGCCTGGTACGGCGACATGGACCTTGCCAGCCATTTCTGGCGCTTGGCGCAGCACAGCGGGCTGCGCGCCACCGTGCTGCTGCACCCGCCGGTCGATCCGGCCGCCTATGCGTCCCGCAAGGCGCTGTCACAGGCGGTGTGGCAGGTGGTGACGGAGGGTGCGGCGACGCTTCGGCAGAACCGGCAGGTGCGGCCCGCTTTTGCTTGACAAGGCTCAGGCCCGATCTGCCACACTCACGTCTGTCGGAGTTGGCCGAAGCAAAGGGAGTCTTTCGAACGCTGCTGCGCTTGACCCGGGCCGGGCGCCCGCCCATTCCTCCCCAGAACCTGGCCGGGCGCTCCCGGCCGGACGGGGAGTGCTCTTGGCCGTGACCGCGACGAACGATGCGAGCCTGAAGCGGCTGCATGTCATCACCTGGGGCTGCCAGATGAACGTGTATGACAGCGGACGCATGGCGGACGTGCTGGCGCCCTTGGGCTATGCGCCGACGCCCACGCCGGACGACGCCGACATGGTGATCCTGAACACCTGCCACATCCGCGACAAGGCAGCCGAGAAGGTGTTCAGCGAGCTGGGCCGGCTGCGCGCGGTCAAGCAGGCGCGCGAGGCGGCCGGGCAACCCACCATCCTGGCCGTTGCCGGCTGCGTGGCGCAGGCGGAAGGGGCGGAGATCATCGCCCGCGCGCCGTTTGTCGATATCGTGCTGGGTCCGCAGACCTATCACCGCTTGCCGGAGATGGTGGCCCGCGCCGCCCGCGCGGGCGGCGGCGTGATCGAGACGGACTTCCCGGCCGAAGCCAAGTTCGACCACCTGCCGGACAGCGCGGCGCCCCCCGGCGTGACCGCGTTCCTGACGGTGCAGGAGGGCTGCGACAAGTTCTGCAGCTTCTGTGTCGTTCCCTACACCCGCGGCGCCGAGGCGAGCCGGCCAGCCGCCGCCGTGATCGCGGAGGCGCGGCGCCTGGTGGTTAGGGGCGCCCGCGAGATCACCCTGCTCGGCCAGAACGTCAATGCCTGGCACGGCGAGGCGCCGGGCGGGGGCGCCTGGACCTTCGGCCGGCTGATCCGGGCCTTGGCCGAGCTGCCGGGCCTGCTGCGGCTGCGCTACACCACGTCGCATCCGCGCGACATGGACGACGACCTGATCGGCGCGCACCGCGATGTGCCGCAGCTGATGCCGTTCCTGCACCTGCCGGTGCAGTCAGGCTCCGACCGCATGCTGGCGGCGATGAACCGGCGGCACACCGTCGCCGACTACCTGCGGCTGGTCGAGCGTTTGCGGGCGGCCCGGCCCGACCTTGCGTTGTCGTCGGACTTCATCGTGGGGCACCCTGGGGAAACCGACGCGGAGTTCCTGGCGACGCTGGATCTCGTGCGCCGGGTCGGCTTCGCCCAGGCGTTCAGCTTCCAGTACTCGCCCCGCCCCGGCACCCCGGCCGCCGGCGCCCCGCTGCAGGTGGCCGAGTCCGTGAAGCATGAGCGCCTGCAAACGCTCCTGGCCCTGCTGCGGGAGCAGCAGGCGGCGTTCAACGCGCAAAGCCGCGGCCTGGTCATGCCGGTGCTGTTCACCGGGCCGGGCCGGCGTCCCGGGCAGCTTTCCGGCCGATCACCTTTCCTTCAGCCGGTGCATGTGAATGGCCCGATATCGCTGGTTGGACAGGTCGCCCCGGTGACGATCGTGGACGGACGCCCCAACTCCTTGGCTGGAACCCTGAACCTGGAGCAAATCTGCGCTTGAACATCCTCGCCGCGACTTCGGCTTCGACGTCCCCTGATGCCGCGAAGTCCGGGGCGGCGCCGCCCGGCAAGGCGGTGACGCTGCAATTCAACGACAACGCGCTGCTGCCGTTGCTGTTCGGCGACCATGACCGCCACCTGGTCCGGTTGGAGCAGGGCCTGGGCGTCCGCATGTCGTCCCGCGGCAACCGCGTCGCGATCAGCGGGGAGCCGGCCCGCGTGCAGGCGGCGGAGGCCGCGCTGACTGGATTGTATAAACGCCTCGAACGCGGCAAGGGGGTGTCCCGCGCCGATGTGGAGGCGGCGATCCGCATGTCCGAGACCGACCCCGACCCCCGGCTGCCGTTGTCCGACCTGCCGGCGATCCAGACCCGCCGCGGCACGGTCGGCCCGCGCTCGCCGGGCCAGGCGACCTACATGGACATGCTCGGCCGTTACGAGATGGTGTTCGGCATCGGCCCGGCCGGCACCGGCAAGACCTACCTCGCCGTCGCCCAGGCGGTCGCGATGCTGCAGGCCGGGCGCGTGGACCGCATCGTGCTGTCCCGCCCCGCGGTGGAGGCCGGGGAGCGCCTGGGTTTCCTGCCCGGCGACCTCAAGGAAAAGGTCGATCCCTACCTGCGCCCGCTTTATGACGCGCTGCACGACATGATGCCGGGCGACCAGGTGATCCGGCGCATGGGCACCGGCGAGATCGAGGTGGCGCCGCTCGCCTTCA
>CAXSEX010000113.1:0-11254 GCA_964236415.1 uncultured Acetobacteraceae bacterium
GCTCGATGGCCGCCGCCTGCATCAGCTCAGCGAGCAGGAAGACATAGGCCGGGCCGGAGCCAGAGACCGCCGTCACCGCGTCCATCAGCCCTTCGTCCAGGACCCAGGCGACGCGGCCGATGGCGCTCAGCAGATCGTCGCAAAGTGCGCGCTGCGCCGGCGCGACGCCGGGGCCCGCGAAGCCCACCGTGACGCCGCGGCGCACCGCCGCCGGCGTGTTCGGCATTGCCCGCACGATGGCGGCACCGGGCTCGAGCAGTGCCGCCATGCCGGCCAAGTTGCGCCCGGCCATGATCGACAGGAACACCGCCCGGTCGGCAAATCCCGCATACAGAGGCAGCGTCGCGGCGGCATTCTGCGGCTTCACCGCCAGCACCACGGCCGAAGGCGCGAAGCCGAGCGGGATGCCCGCAAAATCGGGCACCACCACCAGGTCCGGTCCGGCGATCGACGCAGCCGCAGGATCCGGATCGACGGCGACCGAGAAAGCCAGTCCACGCTCCCGCCACCCCGACAGCATAGCCCCGCCCATCCGCCCGCAGCCAACCAAAAGTATCGATGGAATTGTCATGCCCGAATGGTCGCGTGCTCCTGAAAGAGTAGCAACCCCACAGCGCCAGCAGTAATTCGCTAGGCCGAGTCAGCTGGCGTGGCTTTCGAGAACCGGAGCGGAGCGGCCTACTTGGCCGAGAGCACCGGAAGCGCAGAAAGACGCGTCAGATGGCCGGCCTAATAGAATTACGCCTCCCCGAGGGTTTCTAGCATGGCGGCGGCTAGGGCCTCGACTGGGGGTTTGCCGCCCCAAAGGACGAACTGGAAGGCGGGGAAGAAGCGCTCGCACTCGGTGATCGCGATATCGACCATGTCCTCCAGGCTTTCGGCGCTGGCGACCGACGCGCCGCGCAGCAGGACGCTGTGGCGGAACAGCGGCATGCCGTCATCGGCGTCCATGCCGAAGTGGCCGATCCAAAGCTTCTCGTTGGCGAGCGCCAGCAGCTCGTAAAGCGCCGCGCGTTGCTTCTCCGGCACCTTCAGGTCGAAGGCGCAGTTGAAGTGCATCGCGCTGATTTCCCGCGACCAGCTGAAATACAGGCCGTAGTCGCACCACTTGCCTGGCGCCTCGGCGGCCATCTCCGAGTCGTTGCGGCGGTCGAATGCCCAGTCATTGGCGGCGATGACCTGCTCGATGACGTCGAGCGGGTTGGCCGCGGTCTCGGCGGCATAGGTATTCAGGGCTGACATGCGGGGTCTCCCCAGTTGAAGGCGGGCCGGGCCAACGCGCGAACCGGTCGCCCCACGGATGGTATAGGGGGCGGGGACTCGCGCCAAGGGCTAGTTGATCCAGCCTGGAATATGGGCGGCAATCGCAGGCGCGGCGGCTCAGGCCAGGCCGTCCGGGGATGGCGGCATGACCGAACCCGGCGCGTTCGAACCCGGCGGCATGGTGCCCGGTGCCACCTCTGACGCGCCATCCTCCAACGGGTCGGCGTCCGCCTTGCTCGCAGCTGCGCCGCCCGCCCCTTCAAGCCCCGTCTTTTCAAGCGTGGACAGCCGAGCCTCCAGCGCCGCCAGGCGGGCTTCGGCGGCTTCCTGCCCGGCGCGGGCGTTGGCGGCCATCTCCTGCACCGCGTCCAGGTCCTCCCGCCGGACCAGGTCCAGCTTGCGGATCGCCTCGTCCACGCGGGCGCGTACCATGCTTTCCGCCTCCTCGCGGATGCCCGCCAGGGCGGAGAACGCGCCGCCGGCCACGCCGGCCAGGTCGTCGAAGAACTTCGGTCGCTCGGTCATGGCGCTCCACCTTCGTTGCACGCCATTGATACATGCACATACCGAGGGGCTATGTCAGCCCGTTCCGCAGGCCTATAACGCGCGGCGATGATCCTCGTGACCGGCGGCGCCGGCTTTATTGGCTCCAACCTGCACGCGGCCCTGGCGCGGCGCGGCGCCGAGTCCGTCGTGGCTGACCGGCTCGGCGGCGACGGCAAGTGGCGCAACCTGGCCAGCCATCCGCCCACGCAGATCATCCCGCCCGACGCGCTCGAAGCCTTTCTGGCGACTCGGCCGCCGGTCGAGACGGTGTTTCACCTCGGCGCCATCAGCGAGACGACGGCGACCGACGGCGACTTGGCGTGGGGGACGAACGTTTCGCTGTCCTGGCGGCTGTGGCAATGGTGCGCCGCAAACGGCGTCCGATTCGTCTATGCATCGTCCGCGAGCACCTACGGCGACGGCGCAGCCGGCTTCGACGATGACCCGGCGCTGCTCCGCTGCCTCCGCCCGCTCAACCTGTACGGCTGGACCAAGCACGCTTTCGACCTGCGCGTGGCTGCGGCGCTGGCGGCGGGGGAGGCTGCGCCGCCGCAATGGGCTGGGTTGAAGTTCTTCAACGTTTATGGCCCGAACGAGTACCACAAGGGCAAGATGATCTCGGTCGTCAAGGTGAAGCACGACGAGGTTTCAGCCGGGCAGCCGGCCCGCTTGTTCCGCTCGGACCGTGCCGGGCTGGCGGACGGGGCG
Source organism: uncultured Acetobacteraceae bacterium (assembly GCA_964236415.1). Taxonomy (GTDB): domain Bacteria; phylum Pseudomonadota; class Alphaproteobacteria; order Acetobacterales; family Acetobacteraceae; genus CAHJXG01. The sequence goes on from CAXSEX010000113.1 coordinate 2,518, forward strand.
CAGCGGCGGGACTTCATCTGGGTGGGCGACGTGGTTGATGTCATGCTGTGGCTGCTGGACCGGCCGGCGGTGAGCGGGCTGTTCAACCTCGGCACCGGGACGGCGCGCAGCTACCTCGACCTGGCCCATGCCGTGTGCGACGCGGCGGGGCGGCCGCGGCGCGTGGAGTTCATCGACATGCCCCCCGCGCTGCACGGCCAGTACCAATCCTTCACCGAGGCCCGCATGGACCGCCTGCGTGCCGCCGGCTACGCGGGCCAGTTCACCCCGCTGGAAGAGGGCGTGCGCCGCTACGTGCAGGAATACCTGCAGGCGCCGGAGCGTCACGCATGATCCCCGTCCTGATGTTCCCTGGCTTCGACCCGGTGCTGATCCAGGTGGGGCCGCTCGCCATACGCTGGTACGCGCTGGCCTATATCGGCAGCCTGGTGCTGGGCTGGCGGATCATGCGCCGCCTGGTGCGGCTGTCGCCGCCGGTGGCGACGGAGGAGCAGACCGACGATTTCCTGACCTGGGCCACGCTCGGCGTCGTGCTCGGCGGGCGGCTCGGCTACGTGCTGTTCTACCAGCCGTGGCACTACTTGCAGAACCCGCTGGGCGCGCTCGCCGTGTGGCAGGGCGGCATGAGCTTCCATGGCGGCACCCTGGGCGTCGTGGTGGCCCTCGTGCTGTACTGCCGGCGCCATCGCATCCCGCTGCTCGGGTTCGCTGACCGGCTCGCCGTGGTGGTGCCCATCGGGCTGGGGCTGGGCCGCATCGCCAATTTCATCAACGGCGAGCTGTGGGGCCGGGTGGCGCCGGACTGGCTGCCATGGGCGATGGTCTTCCCGGTCGCCGGGCCGGAGCCGCGGCATCCGAGCCAGCTTTACCAGGCGTCGATGGAGGGCGTGGCCCTGCTGCTCGTGATGGCGCTGCTGTGCCGCAGCCCGGCGATCCGCGCCCGGTTCGGCACCCTGACCGGCGTGTTCCTCGTCGGCTACGGCATCGCGCGCGTCATCGGCGAGTTCTTCCGCCAGCCCGACGCCTTTCTCGGCTTCCTGTTCGCCGGCGCGACAATGGGGCAACTGTTGTCGCTGCCGATGATTGGGGCCGGCGCCTGGCTGATCGCCCGCGCCCAGCCCCGGGCGGCCGGGCTGATGCAGCGCGGCTGACGTGGAGCGGCTGGACGCCCTCATGGCCCGCGCCAACGCCGCCTACTACGCTGAGCGCGACCCTTATGCCGACTTCACCACCTCGCCCGAGATCACCCAGGTGTTCGGCGAGGTGCTGGGGCTTTGGGCGGCCGTCACCTGGGAAGCGATGGGCCGGCCCGACCCCGTGCTGTTTGCGGAGTGCGGACCCGGACGCGGCACGCTGATGGCCGACGCGCTGCGCGCCGCCGCCGGCGTGGCAGCGCCGTTCCGGGCGGCGTTGCGGGTGCACCTGGTCGAGACCTCGCCCCGGCTGCGCGCCCAGCAGGCGGCGCGGGTGCCGGACGCCGCGTGGCACGACGCGCTGGCGGACGTGCCGCCGGGGCCGCTGATCCTGCTGGCCAACGAGTTCCTGGATGCCCTGCCGATCCGTCAGTTCGTCCGCCGCGGCGGTGGTTGGGCCGAACGCTTCGTGAATGGCGGCGCGTTCGTGGAGCAGCCCGCGGCGGCGCCGGACCTGGACGCCGCCCGCGTTGGGGAGGGCGCCGTCACCGAACTGTGCGAGGCGGCCCGCGCGGTGGCCGGGCACGTCGCGCGCCGGGTAGCCCGCGACGGCGGGGCGGCGCTGTTCCTGGACTACGGCCCGGCCGAAAGCGCCCCGGGTGACAGCCTGCAAGCCCTGCGCGACGGCCGCCCGGCCAGCCCGTTCGACGAACCCGGCACCGCCGACCTCACTGCGCACGTCGATTTCGCGGCGCTTGCCCGCGTGGCGAGGGCGGCCGGGGCGGCGGTGCATGGTCCGGTGCCGCAGGGCGTGTTCCTGACCCGGCTCGGCCTGTTCCAGCGCACGGGGCGCCTGGCGCGCACGCAGCCGCCGGGTCGCGCCGCGGCGCTGGTGCAGGCGGCGCAGCGCCTGGCGGAACCGGACCGCATGGGCCGGCTGTTCAAGGCGATGGCGGTCTGCCACCCCGCCCTGCCTTGCCCCGCCGGGTTCGAGCCGTGACGCCCGAGTCGCTGCGCAGCGCCGCCCTGTCCTGTCCGCACGGCTTCTTCACCCGGCGCGGCGGCGTGAGCGTGGGACCGTACGCCAGCCTGAATTGCAGCCTGTCCGGCGGGGACGCGCCGGAGGCGGTGCGGGAGAACCGGGCGCGGGCGGCGCGGCACCTGGGAGCCGAGCCGGCAAGCCTGGTCGGGCTGACCCAGGTACATGGCATCGACGTGGCGGCCGTGGACACGCCATGGCCGCCAGGTGCCGGGCTGCGGGCGGACGCGATGGTGACAAACCGGCCCGGCGTGGCGCTCGGCATCATCACCGCCGATTGCGCGCCCGTCCTGCTGCAGGACTGCTGGGCCGGGGTGGTCGGCGCGGTGCATGCGGGCTGGCGCGGCGCGGTCGCCGGCGTGCTGGAAGCGACGGTTGCGGCCATGGTCCGGCTCGGCGCCCGGCCGGCCTCGGTCACAGCCGCCATCGGCCCCTGCATCCGGCAGCCGTCCTATGAGGTCGGCCCAGACCTGCGCGACGCCGTGCTGGCGCATGACGGCGGCAACAGCCGCTTCTTCGCGGCGGGGGGGCGCCCGGACCGTTGGCTGTTCGACCTCCCCGGGTTTTGCCGGATGCGCCTGGGCGGGGTCGGCCAGGTGGAGGTGATCGACGCGGACACCCTGGCGGACCCGGAGCGGTTTTTCAGCCATCGCCGCCGCACCCTCGCTGGCGGCGGGCCGATTGGGCACCAGATGTCCGCGATCATGCTATAGGGCGCGAGCGTGCATCCGTACTTCCTCCTGTTCGTCCTGATGCTCGTCGCCGTCGGCCTGGTGAGCTGTGTCCTCTAGGGTTTGCCTCGTCGCCCTGCTGGCGCTGGCCGGGTGCGGGGACCTGCCGCAGCCCTTCCTGGGCCGCCCGGGCGCCACGGCGGAGCGGCTGGCGCAGCCGCCGCCGTCCCGGCTCGCGGTGCTTCCGCCCAAGCAGTCGCTGCTGCCGGACGCTGGCTCCAACGCTTGGGCGGGCGCCGTCGCCGACGCGCTGCGGACGGAGGAGGTGCCCGCCACCACCGACAGCACGCACGGGCGCGGTGATTGGCGCCTCGTGCTGTCGGCTGAGGTGCGGGGGTCCGAGGTGGTGCCGAGCTACGCCGTGCAGAACCCATCCGGCGAGCCGCAAGGCGTGTCCGAGGGCGCGCCGGTCTCGACGGCCGCCTGGGCTGGCGGCGACCCGGCGGTGCTCAAGGCGGCAGCGGCGCAGGCGGCGCCGGGCATCGCCTCCCTGCTCAGCCACATCGAGGCCGCGCGCCGGCAAAGCGACCCGAACAGCCTGCTGAACCGCCCGGCCCGCATCTACTTCTCCGGCGTGACCGGCGCGCCCGGCGACGGCAACAGCAGCCTGCCGGCGCAGATGCGCGCCAAGCTCGGCGCCATGGGCCTGGTGGTCCAGGACGCGGCGGGCGGCGCCGATTTCAGCCTGGCCGGCCAGGTGCAGACCGCGCCCGGCGCCAAGGGCACCATGCGGATCGAGCTGCAATGGATCATCTCGGACGGCCGGGGCGAGGAGCGCGGCCGGATCGTGCAGCTCAACGAGGTGCCGCCGGGCACGCTGGACCGCTACTGGGGCGATGTCGCCGTCGTGGTGGCGAACGAGGCTGCGGGCGGCGTGCGCGATGTCGTGCTGAACGCGACCGGGGCACGGGCGGCCAAGTAGGCCATGCGCCCCGTGGTGACAGCTTGCCCCGTCGTGACAGCTTACATGGAGGTTGCTAAACCCATGCGGCTTGCAATCTGCCCTATTTCCGGGACTTTCGCCCCATGAAGATCCTTGCCTGCAACAGCAATCGACCGCTGGCTGAGGCCGTGGCAGCCGCGTTGCACCTGAAACTGGCGAATGCCTCGGTGCGCCGCTTCGCCGATTTGGAGATCTTCGTCGAGGTCCACGAGAATGTGCGCGGGGAAGACGTGTTCGTGATCCAGAGCACGTCCTACCCGGCGAACGACCACATGATGGAGCTGCTGATCACCTGCGATGCGCTGCGCCGCTCTTCCGCCCGCCGCATCACCGCCGTGATCCCGTATTTCGGCTATGCCCGACAGGACCGCAAGGCCGGGCCGCGCACGCCGATCAGCGCCAAGCTGGTGGCGAACCTCATCACGCAGGCCGGCGCCAACCGGGTGCTGACGCTGGACCTGCACGCCGGGCAGATCCAGGGGTTCTTCGACATCCCGGTCGATAACCTCTACGCCGCGCCGATGTTCGCCCGCGACATCCGCAGCCACTTCGCCGGGCGCGACATCATGATCGTCTCGCCGGACGTGGGCGGCGTGGTGCGCGCTCGGGACATCGCCACCCGGCTCAAGTGCGACCTGGCGATCATCGACAAGCGCCGGGAGCGCGCGGGCATGTCGGAGGTGATGAACGTCATCGGCGACGTACGTGGTAAGGACTGCATCTTGGTGGACGACATCGTGGACAGCGGCGGCACGCTGTGCAACGCGGCGGTGGCGCTGATGGGCAACGGCGCGCGCTCAGCGAGCGCCTACATCACCCACGGCGTGCTGTCCGGCAATGCGGCGGAGCGCATCGCGGCCTCCCCCATCGAGTGCATGACCATTACCGACAGCATCCTGCCGACCGAGGCGGTGCTGCAAAGCCGCAATCTCCGGTTGTTCTCCATCGCTCCCGTTCTCGCCGAGGCCATGCAGCGCATTTCGGACGAGAGTTCCGTCAGCTCGCTGTTCGACTGAAAAGGACATCATGCCATGAAGCTGTTCTACGCGCCCGGCGCCTGTTCCATGGGCATCCACATCGTGCTGGAGGAGATCGGCAAGCCGTATGAGCTGAGCAAGCTCGACATCCGCGGCGGCGAGAGCCAGCGCCCGCCGTTCAGCGAACTGAACCCCAAGGGCAAGGTGCCCACCCTGCAGCGCGACGACGGCTCGGTGGTGACGGAGTTCCCGGTGATCGCCCACCACCTCGCAAAAACCAACCCGGAAGCCGGGCTGCTGCCGAAGTCGGAAGAAGCCGAGTTGCGCGCGGCGGAGGCGATGGATTACTGCGTCGCGACCATCCACATGCAGGCCTTCGGTCGGCAGTTCCGTCCCGGCAGCTTCAACCCGGACGAGGCTGGGCACGACAAGGTGAAGGCCCAAGGCCGGGAGATGGCCGCCAAGGGCTTCGGCATCATGGACAAGGCGCTGGCCGGCAAGGATTGGGTCGCCGGCGAATACAGCGTGGCCGACAGCGCGCTGTTCTACGTCGCGTTCTGGGGCAAGCGCGCGGGCATGGACCTGCCGCCGAACGTTGCCGCGCATCTGGGCCGCATGTTGGCCCGCCCGGCCGTGCAGCGCATGATGGAGCAGGAAGGTCTCAAAGCCTGATGCTGGCCTCGCGCGCGTTCTGGTTCCTGCGCCATGGCGAAACCGATTGGAACGCGCGCAACCTGTCCCAGGGCAATGTGGACATACCGCTGAACGAGGTCGGCCTCGCCCAGGCCCGCACCGCCGCGGAGGTGCTGCGGACCCGCGGAATCCGCTCGATCGTCACCAGCCCGTTGTCCCGCGCCTACGACACCGCCACCATCGTCGGCGAGCACATCGGCGTGCCCCTGGAGGTGGAGGAAGAGCTTCGGGAGGTGGCGTTCGGCGTGCAGGAAGGCCAGCCCATGGCCCAATGGTTCGACGACTGGGTTGCCGGCGCGTTCACGCCGGAGGGCGCCGAGCCGTTCAACGTGCTGCGCGCCCGCGCAGTGGCGGCGGTCAACGGGGCGCTGACCCGGCCGGCGCCCGTGCTGGTGGTGGCGCACGGCGCGCTGTTCCGCGCGTTGCGGGCCGAGATGGGCCTGGCGCCCAACGTCCGCACGCCCAACTCCGTGCCGTTCTTCTGCGAGCCTGGCACACCCTGGACGCTGACGCCCGCCTCCTGACCATCCAATCCTTGTTTTCGATGCCGAAATATTGTTTGTTTCGGTCCCATGAGGATATCGGTTCTGGGCATCGGCTACGTCGGCGCGGTTTCCTGCGGCTGCCTGTCCGCGTTCGGCCATGAGGTCGTGGGCGTCGATATCGCGCCCGAGAAGGTCGCCATGCTCGCACGGGGGCAGTCGCCCATCGTGGAAGACGAGATCGACCGCCTGATCGCCGAGGGTGTCGGCAACGGCCGGCTGCGTGCCACCGCCAGCATCGCCGACGCCGTGGCGAACACGGAAGTGTCGTTCATATCGGTCGGCACGCCGAGCGGACCCGACGGCGGCGTCAGCTTGCGGGCGGTGGACGAGGTGGTGGCCTCGATTGGCCGGGAGCTGCGCGGCAAGCCCGGCGTGCACACCGTGGTGATGCGCTCCACAGTGCCGCCCGGCACGGCGGAGGACCGGGTGATCCCGATGCTCGAACAGGCATGTGGGAAGCGGCACGGCGAGGGTTTCCGCTACTTGTCCAACCCCGAGTTCCTGCGGGAAGGCTCGTCGGTCCGCGATTTCCATGCGCCGCCCTACACGCTGATCGGCGCGGCGCCGGGCGATGACGGCGCGGTGCTGCGTGAGATCTATGCAGACGTTGGGGGCGCGGTGCATGTCGCGCCGTATCGCGTGGCGGAGGCGGTCAAGTACCTCGCCAACGCCTACCATGCGGTCAAGCTGGCCTTTGCCAACGAGGGCGGAGCAATCTTGGCATCGCTCGGGGTGGATGCCCGGGCCGCCTTCCGGCTGTTCTGCGAGGACCGGGTGCTGAACGTCTCGCCCGCCTACCTGACGCCCGGGTTCGCGTTCGGCGGCTCGTGCCTGCCCAAGGACATCCGAAGCCTGCTGGCGCTGGCCGACCGGGCGAACGTCGCAGCCCCCTTCCTTAATCAGGTGCTGCCCAGCAACCACGCCATCATCGAGCGGACCTTCGAGGCGGTCGCGGCTCGCGGACGGCAAACCGTCGCGCTGTTCGGGCTGGCCTTCAAGCAAGGCACGGACGACCTGCGCGAAAGCCCGTTCGTGATCCTGGCCGAGCGCCTGCTTGGCCGCGGCTACGACCTGCGCATCTTCGACCGCTCGGTCCAAGTCGCGCGGCTCACGGGCAGCAACCGCGCCTACATCGAGCGTGAGATCCCGCATCTGGAGCGGCTGCTCTTTGCGGAACCTGCGGCGGCCCTGGAAGGGACCGGGCTGGTGATCCTGGGGCATGTCGGTCCGGCCGACCGTCCGGCGCTGCTCCGGGCGTTGGACGGGCACACAGTCCTCGACCTGGCAGGCGTCGCCGAGGTTCGGGAGCATCCGGGGATCAGCTATCAAGGGCTTTGCTGGTGAAGCCACGGCTGCTGTTCATCTCGCCCCGGTTCCTGTTTCCCCTAGACCAGGGGGGGCGCATCCGCACCGCGAACACGCTGCGCCACATGAAGGGCGGCGCGTTCGACATCACGCTGATGTCTCCGGTCCCGCCAAGGGCCGAACGCTTCGCGGAGCAAACGGCGGCGTTGTGCGACCGCTTCGTTTCGTGGCCGGAGATGCCGCTGTCCAGCCTGCGCCGGGACGTGGCGCTGGCTGGAACGCTGCCAGTTGCGGTCGCGACGGATGAGTCCGACACCGGGCGGAGACTGGTTGTCGAGGAACTGGCGAAGCAGTCGGATGTCGTCCTGGTGGACTTCCCACACGCCGCGGTGCTGCTGCCGGACAAGCTCGGGGTGCCATCGCTGATGTTCACCCACAACGTCGAAGCGGAGATCTTCTCGCGCCATGCCCAGGTCGTGAACGGCCCCATGCGCTGGGTTTGGCAGGATCAGGCCCGCGAGATGCGTCACTTCGTGGGCCAAACGCTGCGCCGCTTCGACACCGTGATCGCGGTGTCCGTCCGCGACGCGGATGCTTTGCGTGAAGCCTACGCTTTGCGGCACGTCGAGCCGGTGGAGACCGGGGTGGATGTCGACTACTACGCGTTCCACGCGCCTGGCGACGCGCCTGCATTCGGGCCTGCCGAGGGTACGGTGGTGTTCACGGGGTCAATGGACTCGCGGTCAAATGTCGAGGGCGTCGGGTTTCTCATGCGCGAGGTTTGGCCGCTGGTGATGCAGGCCCGTCCGCGGGCCCGTGCCATCATTGTCGGCCGGAACCCGCCGGACGCCCTGTTTGCGGAGGCGCGGGCACGCGGCCTCGCGTGGAAGTTCACCGGAGTCGTCGAGGATGTGCGGCCCTATGTCGCCTGCGCGCATGTCTATGCCATTCCGCTTCGCGTCGGCAGCGGCACCCGCATTAAGGTGTTCGAGGCGATGGCAATGGGCTGTCCCATCGTCTCGACAGCGCTGGGCATCGAGGGACTGCCCGTGAGGGAAGGCGTTGATTGCCTGGCAGCGGATACGGCACCAGAGTTTTCGGTCGCAATACTCACATTGCTAGACCATGCGCGGCAACGGCAAGCACTGGCCTTGGCTGCGCGTGCGCTGGTCGTTGAGCGTTTTGCTTGGAGCCAGGTAACACGTCGGTTCGAGGCGCTTTGCTGTGCAGCAGCCTGCAAGCAACAGACTGTTCAGTGGGATATTGCGACCGCAGGCTTTTAAGAAGGGGCGAATTTGACTGAAACCGGGTAGCGGTGCAGTGACATTTCCGAGCGTTTCGTTTTGTGTGAGTAGTATTGCGGGGACAGGA
>CAXSEX010000114.1:0-7007 GCA_964236415.1 uncultured Acetobacteraceae bacterium
ACGAAAACCTGGGCGCCGCAGGCCGCGAAGCTGTCCGCCACCACCCGGCCGATCCCGCCCGCGCCCGCGGTGATCGTGACGCGGAGGGCGGACAGGTCTAGGGGGAGAGGGGTGAGGGCGCCTTGGGGCATGGCGGGGTCCTTCTGAGGGCTGCGGCCTATGCCGAGCAGCTTGCGACCGGGACGGGGTAGCTTGGCATCCAGCGGTCCTCGGACATCAGCATTGCGTTCTCGGCGGTGGCTTGGGCGATCAGCAGGTGGTCGAAAGGGTCCTTGTGATGCCGGGGCAGGCTGGTCAGCGCGACCAGGTGATCGACGGTGACGCCGAGGCGGTTGAAACCGTCCTGCTCAAGACCACCCAAGATTTCCCTGACGTTGGCGGCCAACTTGCCCACCTGCGCCTCGATGGCGAGTTCCCAAAACGACACGACGCTGACCAAGAGGTGGTTGCTGCGGTCCCGCAACAGGCTTTGGCTGTATGGCCCGATCCGCGGGTCATCGCCGATCCACCAGAGCAGGACATGGATGTCCAGAAGGAGCCTCACCTCCCCTTGTCCCTCTCCGGGAAGATCGGTCCGTCCACCATCGCCTCGATGAAGCCCTCGGGCCAGGTGTCGAAATCGTCCGCCATCCAGATCTTCCCGCGCATCCGGCCCGGCTCGCGCGGGGCAAGTTTTGGCGGCGGTGACGGCGGGTGCAACTTCGCCACCACCTCGTTGTCCCATGTGATCAGGAAGGCCCCGCCCTCCCGCCCCTGGCGGAAATACCCGGCCACGTCGTCCCGGAAGTCAGCCATCTCGACCCAGCGGACAGTCATGGAGGGCTTGCCGTGTTCAGGGTGGTCCAAGGCCGCATCCTCCTTGCTGGACGGAGTGTGGGAGCTGCCGCGGCGGCGGCATAGCTTCCCGGGTGTTCCCGCCGGTCCCCCTCCCGTCGCGCGCTCATCGCTGTTAGCCTACCCTCATGAGCAGCACTCCAACAACGCCGTACCGCTACGTCACCGCGGACGTATTCACCGACTGCATGTTCCTGGGCAACCCGGTTGCCGTGGTGCTGGACGCTGCCGGCTTGCCCGCGGCGCAGATGCAGGCCATTGCCCGCGAGTTCGACTACACGGAAACCACGTTTGTTCTGCCACCCCAAGACCCGGCGCATACCGCGGAGGTGCGCATCTTCACGCCGAGCCGCGAGGTGCCATTCGCCGGCCATCCCAACATCGGCACTGCCTTCATCCTGGCCCGGGAAGCAGCAGCCCGGGGCGAAGTGCTGGACCGGATGGTGTTCGAGGAGGCTGCCGGCCTGGTCGCGATCAGCCTCCTGCGCGATGGCGGGGAAGTGTCCGGCGCCGAGCTGGCCTCTCCCGAGCCGCTGTCCCGCCGCGCGCACGTTCCGGCCGGACAGGCGGCGGCCTGCCTGTCCCTCGTAGCCGGCGACGTGCGTTCGGCGATGCACAAGCCCCAGGTCATCTCGGTGGGCCTGCCGTTCCTGGTCGTGGAACTTGCCACGCGCGAGGCGCTGCGTCGGGCCAAGCCGGATCGTGCGGCCTTCGATGCGGTGCTGCCGCTCGACGGGGCCACAGCGGTCTATGCCTATACGCGGGACGGCTGCCCCAACGAAACGGGCTGCGACCTGCAAGCCCGCATGTTCACGCCCCGGATGACCGAAGATCCGGCGACGGGCAGTGCCACGGCCGCAACAGCCGCCCTCCTGGCCGAACTGGCGGGCGGCGTGGGCCTCGCGCTGCGGGTCGGCCAGGGCGTGGACATGGGACGCCCCAGCGTGTTGCTGGCGCGGGTCAGCCGGCAGGACGGGGCAGAAGCGGTGGCCTACGTGGGCGGCCAATGCGTTGTGGTGATGGAGGGAGTGCTTCGGGTTGCCAACCCATGAAGCGACCCAACCATGTCGCTTGGCAGGCGCGGTCGTTCTGACGAGACCGGACACGCTCCTACCGATCCGTCAGCCTCAATTCAATCCGCCGGTTCCGCGCATACGACCCCGGCCCGTCCGTCTTGTCCAACGGCTGGAACTCGCCGAACCCCGTGGCCGCGAGGCGCCGGGCCGGCACGCCGTCCTCGACCAGCAGCTTCACCACGTTGATCGCCCGCTGCGACGACAGCTCCCAGTTGGAGGCGAACACGCCCTTGCTCACCGGCTGGCGGTCGGCGTGGCCGTCCACGCGCAGAATCCAGTTCAGGTCCGGCGGGATGCGCGCCGCCAGGTCCTTGAGCGTCGCCGCCAGCGCCCGGATCTGGTCCTGCCCGGCCGGCGTCATGTCGGCGCTGCCGGCGGGGAACAGCACCTCGCTTTGGAACACGAAGCGGTCGCCCACCACCTGCACGCCGGGCCGGCCCTGCAGCACGTCGCGCAGCCGCCCGAAGAACTCGCTGCGATACCGCTGCAACTCCTCCACCTTGGACGCCAGCGCCGCGTTCAAGCGGCTGCCGAGGTTGGCGACCTGCGCGTCCTTGTCGCGCCCGGACGCCTCCGCCACCGCGAGCGCCGCGGCGAGCCGGGCCATCTGCGCGCGCAATTCGTCCACCTGGCGCGACAGCAGCGCCACCTGCGCCCGCCCGCTCTCGCCCAGCTTCTGCTCCTCCGCCAGTTGCGCTGCCACCGCCTGGCGCCGCTGCTCCTCCGTGGTCGCCCAAGCCGCGGCGTCGCGTGCCTGCTTCTCCAACTCGTCGCGCAGCGCGGTCAGCGCGCGCACCTGCTCGGCCAGCTTCGCGAGATCGGACAGCCTGGCCTCGACGGTGGCCTTGTCGGCCTGGATCACCCGGTCCTGCTCGGCCGCCTGCGCCTGCAGCCGGGCGAGTTGCCGCCGTGCCTCGGCCAGCTGCGCCGCCGTTTCCGCCGCCTGCTGCCCGGCCGCGTCCGTGCGCCCGGCGGTGTCGGCGACGCGGGATTGCAATTGCTGGTTGCGCGCCGCCGCCGCCTCCGCCTGCGCCTGCGCGTCGGCGAGCCGGGCGGACAGGCGGTCGCGGTCGGCGCGGACCGCGTCGCGGTCGGCCTGCACCCGGCTGCCTTCGTCCCGCAGCGCCGCAAGGTCGCGCGCCAGGCCCTCCCGCACCGCGGTCGCCGCCGCGAGGTCGGCGTTGAGCTGGTTCACGGTCAGTTGCAGGTCGCCGCTCCGCCCGCGCTCCAGGGACAGCATGTCGGTCAGCTCCGCCACCTGCCGGTTCAGCCGGTCGAGCGCCCGGTCCCGCCCGGTCAGCGCCACCGACAGGAACGCCTGGGCCAGCACGAACACCAGCAGCACGAAGATGATGACCATGAGCAGCGTGGACAGCGCGTCCACGTAGCCGGGCCACGGGTTCAGCTCCTCGGTCGCGCCCCTGCGGCGGAGGCGGGCCATCAGCTTTCTACGGTCATAGGCCGCGCTGGATCGTCATGGGGCCAAGCGTCACATCCATCGCGTGGCGTAAAGCCCGAAAAGTGCGAAGCCCAGCAAAGCCAACGGTGCCGCGATGAGTTCGAGAAAAAGCCAGGGATCAAACATCTTCGAGCCTCCCTAGTACAAGTTGGGCCACGACGTGGAATGCAAAGGCAATGAACAACAGTGCCGGCGTCACGGGGAACAATGTGGCATTCAACGGCGCGGTTCCGTAGAGGGCCGCTACAACCGGTGTGATGACGCCGGTAGCGGCGATAGCGACGCTCAGGTTGCTGACCGCCTGCGCCAAAAGCTTTACACGCTCGTTGTGGATCGCGCTCACGGCTCACCCGTCACTGCGGCTGCCCCTCCGCCAGCGCCGCGAGCGTGCGGGTCAGCACGCGGATGTCGTTGCGCAGTTCGGCCGTGCTCTGCACCCGGCCCTGCTCGCTTTCCGACAGGAGGCGCTGCATATACTGCTCGATGTTGCGCAGGTGACTGCGCGCCGCGTCGTCGTTGCCGGGCGCGCGCATCTCGCCGAGCCGGGTCAGCGCCGGGGCAAGCTGCGCCTGCGCTTCCGCAATGCGCAGCATGAGTTGCTGATTGGCGCGCATGGTGTCGGACAGGGTGCCAATCCTCTCGGTGAGCGCCAGCACCGCGAGGTTGGACTGGGTGCGCCCGTCCTCCCCGCGCACCAGGATGGACTGCAGGTTCTCCATGTTCTCGGCCGTCTGCTCCAAGAGCGCCTGCACGTACACCGGCACGGAGCTGTCGCCCTCCAGGGCGCCCGACGACAGCCGGGTGAGGCCGGCCAGCCATTCCTCCAGCTCGTTGAAGAAGCGGTTCTGCGCCTGCCCGGCCGTGAGGTCCAGGAACCCCAGCACCAGCGCCCCGGCCAAGCCGAACATGGAGGAGGAGAACGCCGTGCCCATGCCCTTGAGCGGGCGGCCCAGCCCGGTCTTCAGCTGCTCGAACAGCGCGTTGAGGTCGCCCGACCCCACCGACATGCCGCCGATCACGTCGGCAATGGCGCTGACGGTGAGCAGCAGGCCCCAGAAGGTGCCGAGCAGGCCCAGGAAGATCAGCAGCCCCGTCATGTAGCGGGACAGCTCCCGCCCCTCGTCGAGCCGGCTCGCCAGGCTGTCCAGCAGGCTGCGCATCGCGGGCGCGGACAGGCTGATGCGGTCCTGCCCGTCGCGGCCCTTGGCCTGCCGCGCCGCCAGCATGCTCGCCATGGGCGCCAAGAGCCGCGGCGGCGGCAGGGTGGCGAGGCGGACGCGGGATTGCTGAAAGGTTTCCAGCCACATGACCTCGGGCGCCAGCCGGCTGACCTGCAAAAGGTTCCAGGCGATGCCGATCAGCAGCACGGCGAAGATCAGGCTGTTGAGCAGCGGGTTGCTGGCGAACGCGGTGATCAACGCCCCGGCCAGCAGGGCGGCGACCCCCAGCATGCGGAGGAGATAGGCCCGGGGCCGGGTCACGGCTTGGCGGCCGGCGCGGCGGGCGTGGCGGCAGGCGTGGCGGCGGGGGGCGCCGCGCTGAGATCCACGCGGTCCGCCGGGCCGTCCCCGGCCGCGGCGCCGAGGGCGCGGACGTAGATCCGGGTGGAGGCGATGCCCTCGTTGATCAGCACCGCCCGGGCGGCGAGCGCGCGGGCCAGCGACAGGCGGCGCGGGGTGGACGGGTCCTCCGGCGTGCCGGCGGCAAAGGCTGTCACCTGCACCGCCTGCGCGGTGTCGCGCAGCGGACGGGCAAAGCCGCGGATCGCCGCCTCTGTGTCCGCGTTCAACTCGGAGCGGCCCGGCCCGAACGTCGCGCGCAGGCCGCCGGGCGGCAGCGGCGTCGCGTCCCCGGGCGCATCGGCGGCGGCCGGGACCGGCGGCGGCTCCGGCAGGCGCTGCACCGGGACGGCGACGGCGGGGGGGATGGCGGCGATTTCCGGCGGTGCCGCCGGCACGGCGGGCGGCTTGGGCACAGGCGGCGCGGGCGCGGGGCGGGCGGCTTGCGGACCCGGCGCGTGGCGCTGCGGCGCGCGCTGCGCCGGGTGCTGCGGCGCCCGGGGCGCGGGCTTCAAGGCGTCCAGCGCGCCGTTGTTCACCGCGGGGGCCTGCGCCCGCGCGGCGGCGCCCAGGCACAGCAGCACGGCCAACCCAGCGGCAAGCGGGCGCCCGCGCATCAGCCGGCGCGGCCCTCGGCGGCGGCCACGCCCTCCGCCACCACCTCGCGCAGCCGGGCGTGCATGTGCGGGTTGGCGGCCACGATGTCGTTCGGCCCGGCGTCGTGCAGGATGCTTTCCGCGCCCGAGGGATCGGTCACGAAGCCCCCGGCCTCCCGCACGATCAGCAGCCCGGCCGCCATGTCCCACGGCTTGAGACCCAATTCCCAATACCCGTCGTAACGCCCGGCCGCGACCCAGGCGAGATCGAGCGCCGCCGCGCCGAAGCGCCGGATGCCCGCGACCTGCGGCATCAGGACGCCCAGCGTGCGGGCGAAAGCCAGCCGGTTGGCCCCGGCCACGGCGGCGAACGGGATGCCGGTGGCGAACAGCGCGTCCTTGAGCTCGCGCCGGGCGGACACGCGGAGGCGCCGCTCGTTCAGGAAGGCGCCGCCGCCCTTTTCCGCCCAGAACATCTCGTCGTTCACGGGGTTGTAGATCATCGCCGCCGCGATCTCGCCGCCGCCGCCCGGCAGCCGCCGCTCCAACGCCACCGAGATGCACCATTGCGGGATGCCGTGCAGGAAGTTGCTGGTCCCATCGAGGGGATCGACGATCCAGCGCCAGGCCCAGTTGGCGCTGCCGGACATGCCGCTTTCCTCCATCAGGAAGGCGTAGCCCGGCCGCGCCCGGCCCAGCTCCTCCCGCATGGTGGCTTCCGAACGCAGGTCGGCCTGGCTCACGAAGTCGCCCGGCCCCTTGATGCTGACCTGCAATTGCTCGACTTCGTTGAAGTCGCGCAGCAGGCGCTTGGACGCCTTTTGCGCGGCGTTCTGCATCACCGTCATGTGGGGCGACAGGCGGAGCGCCATCAGCCGCGCGCCCGCTCCACGTAGCTGGCATCCTCCGTCCGCACCACGATGCGCTCGCCCGCTTCCACGAAGGGCGGCACCTGGGTCTTGACGCCGTTGGACAGGCGGGCCGGCTTGTAGCTGCTGGTGGCGGTCTGGCCCTTGACCACGGGATCGGCCTCCACGACCTCCAGCACCACCGTGTTGGGCAGGCGCACGCCGACCGGCTCCTCCTCCACCATGTCCACGGTGACGGTCATGTTGTCCTGCAGGAACGGCGCGAGGTCGCCCAAAAGGTCGAGCGGCACCAGGGTCTGCTCGTAGCTTTCCGGGTCCATCAGCACGACGTTGGTGCCGTCGGTGTAGGAGTAGTTGAAGTCCTTTTCCGAGGTGGCCAGCCGTTCCACGGTGTCGGCGGTGCGCCAGCGCTCGTTGGTCTTGTTGCCGGTCTTGAGGTCGCGCATCTCGACCTGGATGAAGGCGCCGCCCTTGCCCGGGGTGATGATCTGCTGCTTCAGCACGGTCCAGCGGCTGCCGCCATGGTCCAGCACCTGACCGGCGCGAATGAGGTTGGCCTGTTGCTTCAAGGATCGGACCCCTAGAGGAAATCTTGTATTGGAGTGGGGCTTACT
>CAXSEX010000114.1:7017-11131 GCA_964236415.1 uncultured Acetobacteraceae bacterium
CTGCTTGAGCACGGTCCAGCGGCGTCCGCCGTGGTCCAGCACTTGGCCGGCGCGTATGAGGTTTGCCTGCTGCTTCATCGAACGGACCTGACTTATGGAAGACCAATCACGGGCGGGCGCGCCCCGCCTGGGGAACGCCGCTTCTAGCCCGTGCCCGGCACCCGGGCAAGGACGCGGCCCGGTCCGGCGTCCGCCCTTATCCACCCGCTGGAGGCCGCTACCCCCATGCTTCCTTTTCACCTTGGCGCCGCAGGTTCCGCCTGCGCGCAACGGTTGCAGGCCCCAGGGTGGCTGCAGGCAGCGGGGCGGGGCGCCCGAACAGCCAGCCCTGCCCGTAGGTGACCCCCACCGCCCGCAGCGCCTCGGCTTCGGCCTCGGTCTCGACCCGCTCGGCCACCACCTCGGCCCCGGCGGCGCGCGCGATGTCGATCATGCCGACGACGAAGGCGCGCTCGCGCCCGCCTGCTGCGACGCCGGGCACGTAGGAGCCGTCCAGCTTGACGACGCTCACGGGAAGCGCCCGCAGGACGCGCACGTCGGCGGCCCCAGCCCCGAAGTCGTCAAGGCAGAACGGGACGCCGGCCGCGCGGAGCGCCGCGACGGTCCGGGCCGCCTCCGCCAGATCCTCCACCTCCGCCGTCTCGGTCATCTCCACCGCCAAGCGGCCCGCCCGGCAAGCCGGGCTTGCGGACAGCAGGGCGAGCAGGCGGTCGCGGAACGTGGCGCTTTGCACGGACTGGCCGGACAGGTTGAACGCGACCGGCGCGGCCGCGCCCGCCGCCGCGGCGCTGGCAAGCTCGGCCACCGCAAGGTCCAGCTCGTCGGCCAGGCCAAGCGTTTCCACCAGCGTCACGAACTCCTGCGGGCTGCTGAACGGGCAGCCCGGGATGGGCTGGGGCCGCAGCAATGCCTCGTAGTGGTGCAGCGCACGGTCCGCAAGCGAGACGATGGGCTGGAACAGCAGCTCGAAGTGCCGCTCCCGGATCGCCCGGCGCAGCGCGCCGGCATGGGTCGTGGCCCGGTTCACGTAGTCCGTCAGCCCGCCCGCGAAGCCGGCCTCGTCCAGCCCCGGCGCGCCGTCCCGCGCGAAAACGCCTAGCGCCTGGCGCAGTGCGCGGGCGGCCTGGGTGGAGGTCAGCCCTTCGGACGTCAGGGACAGGCCGCGCGAGGCGACCGCGGTTGCGCTGCCGTTCTGCACGCGCAGCACGGCTTCCAGCGAGGCGGCGGTCGCGGCAAGCCCGGTCGGGCTGTCGTCACCCAGCAGCCCGAAGCGGCCGGGAGCGATCTCGCTGGCGAGCACGCCCGGGGCCAGCGCGTGCAGCGCAGAGCTGATGACGGTGCCCAACGAGGCGCCGGCATCGCTTGAGGTGACCTCGATCAGGCCGACGCCGTGCAGCGTCCGCGCGCGCAGCCGCGTCTCGGCGGCACGCGCGAACGTGTGCGGCGAGGCGAGCTGCGGCAGATCCGTCGGTGCGGGCGGCACGGCGAAGGTGAGGCACAGGCGCGCCGGGCAGCCCGCCGGGGCCAGCACGAGGCCGGCAAGGGCGAGCTGGGTCCGCTTGGCGTCCGCGAGGCGGATCAACAGGGGCGCCAGGCGGCCTTTCTCCGAAAGCAGCAGCAACGCCGCGTCGAGGACTTCGTGGTCCGCCGGAGCGACAAGGCTCTGGATGGGACGGCCGACGAATGCCTCCGGAGCTTGCCCGAGCCTGGCCCGGAACGCGCCGGCCGCGTAGGTGATCCGACCCTCGGCATCGACCTCCGCCACGAGGTCGGCGGCGGCGAACGCGAACGCGACGAATCGCTCGTTGCTGCTGGGGCGGCGGATCTGGGCGTCGTCGGCGGGCCGCTGCAACGCGCCATCGGCACGCCCGCCGGAAACCTGCGTCATGCCGGCGGCGGGAGCCAGGTGGGGCACGGCAAAGGAACCGTCGCGGTCGCCATGGACTAAAACTCCTCCCGATTGCCTGCGCCTGCCGCCGCCATCCGGGGGCGGGCTGGCGCAGGACGCGGCGTGGATGGGGCGATCCTCTTAGCCGCAAAGGATTAAGAACGGATAAACCGGCTTGCCGCGGCGCCCGGCTGCACCTTGCTGGCAGGTGCAATCCCGTCACCGATGCTGCCAGGGATCGACGATGCTCAGCCCATAGCCGTCGAAGTCGGCAACGTTGCGCGTGGCGAGCGTCGCGCCGTGCGCCAGGGCCATGCCGCCGATCAGGGCGTCCATCGCCGGGACGGGCCGCCCCGCCTGCTCCCGGGCGATGCGCGCCGTGGCATAGCCCAGGGCGCAATCGGCGCCGAACGCCAGGACGCGCGGGGCGAACCCGGCCTCAAGGGAAATGCCGAAGTCCTGTTCGAGCTCGTCGCGTCGCCGGCCTTCCGGCAATCGGCGCGGGCTGTAACGGATCTCCCCCACAACGGGGCTGGGCACGAAGAGGCCGGCGCTGGGATGGCGTTCGGTGAAGGCCGCTACCGCCGGGTGGGGATGCCGCCGCATGAGTTCGGACACCACGTTGGTGTCGAGCAGGATCGGCGGCCATGCTCCGGCCCGGAAAAGTCCGGCGCCGGCCGTTGCCCGTCATCCGCCCGGGGCGGCAGGTCGGGGTCAACGCCGCGTTCCGGTCCGAACAGCTGGGCGGCCAGCTGCAGGAGAGGTTCTTCATCTCCGCCTGCGTCCCGGGCCAGGGCGCTGCGCAGGGTTTCCCGCGCTTCTTCCTCCAGGGAGCGATGCTGGGCGCAGGCGCGGGCTTTGAGCCGGGCGCGCAGGGCGTCATCGACATGGCGGATCAGCAGGCTGGACGCAGGGAGCCTCCCCTCTAGCGACAGCTTTGCCGCATGACGCTGCTATCGCGTGATGGCATAACTGGGCAGTCGGTGCGCGCGTATCGAATTTCGCTGCGGAACGCCGACCTCACTTCCTCGGGCGTTCTGGAACGAGCCTCCGCATGCCGGTCAGTCCGCCCCACCCCCATCCAATCCATGCCGCTGCCCCCGGCATTCGCGGCGTCGCCGTAAGATTGTTGGGTCGGATCGCAAACACCTATTGACCTGGCCCCTGGGACCACCCCGATAAGAATAGCGGTCAGCGAACAACGAGGTGATTCGTGAGTTCTTCCGCCCGCTTCCTCAACCTATCCGAAGCCGCCAAGCAGATCGGCGTTTCCGCCAAGGCCCTGCGACTCTACGAGCAGCGCGGCCTTGTGGCCCCGGTCCGCACCGCCGCTGGATGGCGGGCCTATGGTCCCGACGAGATGGCCCGAGCCGCCGAGATCGTGGCATTGCGCACGCTTGGCCTCAGCCTCGCCCAGGTGGCGCGCGTGCTGAACGGCGATCCCCAGAGTTTGGAATTGGCCCTGGCCGCGCATCAGGCGACGCTCGAAGGCCAGGTCCGCCACCTCGTCAATGCCGTCGAGAAGGTCCGTAGCTTCCGGGCCGACCTTACCCGGGGCCAGGTGCCTGCCGCGGGAAACCTGGCTCGCCTGCTGGCAGACACCGAATTCAGCGTCGCTTTCGACCTTCCCTGGCCTTGGGACGGCGAACGGTTCGAACTGCGTGACATCCGGCCACTGAACTACATCGTCGGCCCGCTGGGCAGCGGCAAGACGCGGTTGGCCCGGCACTTGGCCGAAACCCTGCCCGGAGCTGCCTTCGTGGGCCTGGAACGGTTGGCGGACGACGGCGCAGCGGCGCGAGCACGGCTGGACGCGGACCCAGCCCTCCAATCGCAAGTCGGTCAGGTCCTAGCCTGGCTCGTCGAGGACGGCGCCACGGCGTCGGTTTCCCTGGTTGTCCTGCTCGTCGAACTGGGAGCCGAAGGTCCGGCCAGCCTGGTCGTTGACATGGTGGAGCAAGGGCTGGACCAAGCCACCCAGGAGGCTCTGATCGCCCATCTGCGCCGCCGCGGGCCTGACGGGCGGCCGCTTTTTCTGCTCACGCGCTCCTGCGCGATCTTGGACCTGACCGCCGTGGGCGCTCACGAGGCCATCATCCTTTGCCCCGCCAACCACAGCCCGCCGACCCGCGTCGACCCGCATCCGGGCACCCCAGGCTATGAGGCCGTCGCCACCTGCCTGGCCTCGCCCGAGGTGCGGGCGCGGACGGAAGGCGTCATCGCGTG
>CAXSEX010000115.1:0-10553 GCA_964236415.1 uncultured Acetobacteraceae bacterium
CCTAAGCAGGCATCCGTGGCTTGTGCCACGGAGGCCTGCTTAGGAGTGGTTGAAGACGCATCATTTTTTCCTGCTGCGCGTGGGCATGCTCCGCAGAATGATGCTTAGTGAAGCCGGCATGGGTGCGGTCCTGTCGGCCTTCGCGCCGGCTGACGGTCCGACGCAGCCCGTTGCCGGCATCGACCGCAGCATTCGGGGAGGCGCCGGCATGGCCGGGGACGACACCGCACCGTTGAGCGACGCCCAGGCATCCCTGAGCCGGCTGGCCGCCGCCGGGGCGTCGCCGGCCCGCATCGCCCAGGAGGTCGGCGCCATCGTGGCCGGGTGGGCGTCCGAGCCGGACATGGCAGGCAGCACGGCACAGGCCCGGATCGAGTGCCTGTGGGACGGCTTCACCCGGGACGCGGCGGAGTTGCAGGAGCAGATCGGCGACGCGGCCGGGCCGGACAAGCAGGCGCTGACGCTGGCCCGGCGGCAGCTTGCGGCGCTGCGGGCCGTGGCCGCCGCCCTTCTCGCCGCGCACGGGCGACTCGCCGGCTCACCGGATTGAGGCTCATGGGTGTTGAGACGGGGGCGAATCTGCCGCCTTGCCACGCGGACCCCGCCCCGACATAACGAGGCCCAACGGGGTATGCGGCAGCACCTGCCCTTTATAATGGAGACGTCGCGATGTGGGTCTTGCTGTTGCTTCCCTTTATCGGGTTGCTGTGGGTGCCGTTCTACAACGCCGCATCGCCGTCGCTGTTCGGGTTTCCTTTCTTTTACTGGTACCAGCTCGCCTGGGTGCCGGTGACGGCGTTCCTGACCTGGATCGTTTACCGCAGCGCTGGCCATGGGAACGAGCTGTGAGCGTCGCCGCCGATCTTGACTGGACGGCGCTGTCCGTCTGCATCTTCCTCTTCGCCCTTGTCACCGTCATGGGCTTCGGCGCCTCGCGTTGGCAGAAAGGCACGGCCGATCACGCCCACTTGGACGAGTGGGGCCTGGGCGGGCGCAACTTCGGCACCTGGGTCACCTGGTTCCTGGTCGGCGGGGATTTCTACACGGCCTACACCGTGATCGCGGTGCCCGCCCAGGTATTCGCCATCGGCGCGCAGGGCTTCTTCGCGCTTCCTTACACCATCGTCGTGTATCCCATCGTGTTCGCCATCATGCCGCGGCTTTGGGCCGCAGCACGGCGGCACGGCCACGTCACCGCCGCCGACGTTGTTTATGGCCGCTACGGCTCCCGCGGGCTGGAGCTTGCGGTCGCGGTCACCGGGCTGCTGGCGACCATGCCATACATCGCGCTGCAGCTCTTGGGCATGGAGGTGGTGATCAAGGCGCTGGGCCTTGCCGGCGAGCTGCCGCTGATCGCGGCGTTTGCGATCCTGGCGCTCTACACCTACTCGGCGGGGCTGCGCGCCCCGGCGCTGATCGCCTTCGTCAAGGACATCATGATCTACGTCGTCGTGATCGTGGCGGTGGCGTTCATTCCCTACAAGCTCGGCGGCTACGGCGCAGTGTTCGAGGCGGCGGGCCGGGCGTTCGCGCAGAAGCCGCCCACGCCGCCGTCGGGGCTGGTCTTGAAGGCGTCGCAGTACTGGCCCTATGCGACGCTTGCGCTCGGCTCGGCGCTGGCGGCCTTCATGTATCCGCACACGCTCACCGGCATCTTCGCCTCGCGGTCGGCCAACACCATACGCAAGAATGCGATCCTGCTGCCGGCCTACACCTTGCTGCTCGGCTTGATCGCGCTGCTCGGCTACATGGCGCACGCGGCGGGGGTGAAGCCTGCGACGCCGAACGACACGGTGCCGGCGCTGTTCCACACCCTGTTCCCCGGGTGGTTCGCCGGGTTCGCCTTTGCTGCCATCGCCATCGGCGCACTGGTGCCGGCCGCGGTCATGTCCATCGGCGCCGCCAACCTGTTCACCCGCAACGTTTGGAAGGCCTACGTCAACCCGGGCGTCACCCCTGCCGGGGAAGCGCAGGTCGCCAAGATCACCAGCCTCCTGGTCAAGCTGGGCGCGCTGCTGTTCATCCTGTTCGCGCCGGTGCAGTACGCGCTGGATCTGCAACTGCTCGGGGGCTTGTGGATTCTGCAGACCTTCCCGGCTGTCGTGTTTGGGCTGTTCTTCAACTGGTTCCGCGCGCCCTCGCTGCTGCTCGGCTGGGCCGTCGGGTTCTTCGGAGGGAGCGCCATCGCCTACATGGACGGGCTGAAGCCGCTGCATACCGTCGTGATCGGCGGGGCGAGCTACACCGTCTATATCGGGCTGCTGGCGGTGCTGGCGAACATCCTGGTGGCAGCGGTCGCCAACGTGGCGTTGCGCGCGACAGGGGCCGGCCCTGCGCGCACCGTGCAAGGGCTGTGACGAGGACGGGGCTTCTGCTGAGCCTGCCGGGCGCGGCGCAGGGCAGGCGGGCGGCAAGGCCGGCCTTGCCGCCCGCCGCGCCTTGGGCGAGCATCCCGGCACAGGGGAGGGGGGTTGATGTGGTTTGGCGAAGCTGGGCGCTTGCGCTCTTGATCATGGCCGGCGGTGCTGCGGCCCGGGCCGAGACCGCGGTGAAGTTGGGCGTGCTGACCGACCTGTCGGGCGTTTACTCGGACGCGACGGGCGCCGGGTCGGTTTTGGCGACGCGCATGGCGGTCGAGGACTGCTTGGCTGCCGAATGCCGGGGCATGCCCATCGAGGTCATCGCCGCGGACCATCAGAACAAGCCGGACGTGGCGCTCGCCATCGCGCGGGAATGGGTGGACACCGGGCACGTGGACGCGCTGGTCGATATGTCCAACGCGGCGATCCAGCTCGCCATCGCGCCGTTCGTGGCGCAGAAGGACCGGGTGGCGCTGTTTGCCGGCGGGACCGCCCGGCTGTCCGGCGACGCCTGCCAGCCGGAGCACATCGTGCAATGGATGTGGGACACCTACGCGCAGGTCGGCGGCGTCGCGCGCCGCCTGACCCGGCCGGGCACGACATGGTTCCTCGTGACGGCCGATTATGCGTTCGGCACCCAGTTCGAGGCCGACGCCCGCGCCATCGTCGGCGCCGCGGGCGGGCGCGTGCTCGGCTCGGCCCGCCATCCGTTCCCCAGCACCGACCTTTCGTCACCCATCCTTCAGGCGCAGGCATCCGGCGCGGACATCGTGGCGCTCGCCAACGCCGGGGCCGACACGGTGAACGCGATCAAGCAGGCGCACGAGTTCGGCGTGGGAACCGGGGCGCAGCGGCTGGTGGCGCTGTACCTGTCGGTGCTGGACGTGAAGGGGCTGGGCCTTGGCGCTGCGGCCGGCACCGTGCTGACCGAGGGGTTCTACTGGGACATCGACGACGGCACGCGCGCCTTTTCCCGGCGCTTCCTGGCCCGGCAGGGCGCCATGCCGTCGCAGATCCAGGCCGGGCTGTACTCCGCCGTGCGCCACTACCTGAAAGCCGTCGCGGCGTCCCAAGGCACCGATGCCCGCGCCGTCATCCGCAAGATGCACGAGCTGCCGATCTCCGACGAGGTCGTGCGCCACCCGGAGTTGCGCCCCGACGGCCGCATGGTGCACGACTACTACGTGTTCGGCGTGAAGCAGCCCGGGCAGTCGCACGGACCCTGGGACCTTTACGCGCTGCTGGACACGGTCCCGGGCGCCGAGGCTTTCCGCCCGGTCGCCGCCGGCGGCTGTCCGCGCCTGCTGCAATGATGCGAGGCACCATGGCCCACCGGCTCATCGACCTGTCCGTCCCGCTGCGCGGCGACATCGCCAGCGACCCGCCGGACATGCTGCCGAAAATCGAGTACATCGACCACCATCAGTCTGCGCCGCACATCGCCGAGTATTTCGGCGTCCGCGTGGACCAATTGCCCGAAGGCCAGTACGCCGCCGTCGAGCGATGCAGCATCAGCAGCCACAACGGCACCCATGTGGACGCGCCCTACCACTACTTCTCCCGCATGGACGAGGCGGTGACGCCCGGCGGCGTGCCGTCCATGCGCATCGACGAGGTTCCGCTCGACTGGCTGTACCAGCCCGGCGTCAAGCTGGACTTCCGGCACCTTCCGGATGGCACGGTGGTGCAGCCCGGGGACATCGAGGCGGAACTCGCCCGCATCGGCCATGCGCTGCAGCCGTTGGAGATCGTGGTGGTCAACACCCGCGCCGGCGCGCGCTACGGCGAGGCGGACTACGTGGACACCGGCTGCGGCATGGGACGCGCGGCCACGCTTTGGCTGACGGAGCGCGGCGTCCGCGTGGTCGGCACCGATGCCTGGAGCTGGGACGCACCGTTCAGCCACACCCGCCGCCGGGTGCAGGAAACGGGCGACGCCGGGCTGATTTGGGAAGGGCACCGCGTGGGGCGGGACCGCGCCTACTGCCAAATCGAGAAGATGCACAACCTGGAGGCGCTGCCGCCGGACGGGTTCCTGATCTCCGCCTTTCCGGTCAAGCTGCACCGCGGCTCTGCCGGCTGGACCCGTGCCGTCGCGATCCTGGATGCCTGACGGCAAGGGGCACGCCGGCCCGGCGCTTCTTGCGCTGTTGGCCGCCCTGGCGCTGGCCGCGCCGTCCCATGCGGAGCCGGCGTCCGAGGAGCCGGCCTATGGCGCCGAGCTGGAAGGATTTTCCTACCCGTTCCCTGTCCAGTACCGCCGTTTCGTCTCACAAAGCCAACAGCTTGCGATGGCCTACATGGACGTGCAGCCCGACCAGCCCAACGGCGGCACCGTCGTGCTGCTGCACGGCAAGAACTTCTGCGCCGCCACCTGGGAGGGCACGATGACGGCGCTGCGCCAGGCCGGCTACCGGGTGATCGCGCCGGACCAGATCGGCTTCTGCAAATCGACCAAGCCCGAGCACTACCAGTTCAGCTTCCAGCAGCTTGCCGCGGACACCCACGCCTTGTTGGCCGAACTCGGCGTGTCCCGCGTGGTGGTGCTCGGCCATTCCACGGGGGGCATGCTCGGCATCCGTTACGCGCTGATGTATCCCAACGAGGTCGAGCAGCTTGTGCTGGTGGACCCCATCGGGCTGGAAGACTGGAAGGCCAAGGGCGTACCCTGGCAAAGCGTGGACGACTGGCATCGGCGCGAGCGGGCCGCCACCGCCGACCGAATCCGGGATTACGAGCGCGCGACCTACTATGCCGGCACCTGGCAGCCGGAGTACGAGCGTTGGGTGCAGATGCTGGCCGGGATGGCGCGCGGCGCCGGGCGGGACCGGGTCGCCTGGGACTCGGCCCTGCTTTACGACATGATCTTCACCCAGCCGGTGGTTTACGAGCTGGGCCAGCTTTCGATGCCGGTCCTGCTGATGATCGGCGACAAGGACACGACGGCCATCGGCAAGGACCTGGCGCCTCCAGCCGTGCAGGCCACGTTGGGCGACTATCCCAAGCTCGGCCGGGCCGCGGCGGCGGCAATCCCGCAAGCCCGGCTGGTCGAGTTCGCCGACCTGGGCCACGCGCCGCAGATCCAGGCGCCCGAGCGGTTCCACAAGGCGTTGCTGGAAGGGCTGCCGCCGCGCGGCCTGGCGCCGGGGCGCTGACATCGCCATGGCCGACATGCACGGTCCCATCCATGCCTTCCTGCGGGGCGCTGGCCGCGACGGGCGCGGACGCCGCCTGGCCGACGTGCTCGCGTTCGACGACGTGCGGATCGAGGCGGTGCACGACTTCATCCAATGGCTGTTTCCCTTGGCCGAGGCCAGCCGCGCCGTCCCTGGTGCGCCGGTGCTGGGCGCGGCAGAGGCGGCGGCGATCCGTGGGGACCCGCAGGCCCAGGCTGGGCTTCGCGCCGGTCTGGACCGCATGGGGCGGTTCTATGCCGATACAGAGGGCTGGCTGACCGGGTACGACCACAACCACCTGCGCATCACCCGGATCATCGCCGCAACGCGGGACTTGCTGGGCCAAGCCGAAGCGTTCGCATTTTATACGGGGATTTTCGCCCGGAACGTGGCGATGGGCGGCCCGGTGAACCGTGAGAGCTTGCGGTATTGGGATGCGGCGCTGGGCTGACCCATGTTGAAGCGATCCAACGCCGTAGGAAGGCACCTGCGCCTGTTCTGCGGCATCCTGC
The DNA here is from genome assembly GCA_964236415.1 of uncultured Acetobacteraceae bacterium. GTDB lineage: Bacteria > Pseudomonadota > Alphaproteobacteria > Acetobacterales > Acetobacteraceae > CAHJXG01. The sequence continues at coordinate 6,049 of CAXSEX010000115.1, forward strand.
TGCTTGCCGGGTATCTGCTGTGCGGTCCCGCGTCGGCCCAGCCGGCGCCTGCCTTCACCGAGGCGCCTTGCGACCTGCCGAACGTGTCGCCGGGCATTCTCCCGAGGCTGCGGTGCGGGACGGTCAGCGTTCCCCGCGATTACAGCCGCCCCGGCGCCGGGCGGTTCGCGCTGGCCGTGGTCATTGCCCGTGCGGACCAGCCGGCGCTGCCTGACCCGCTGCTCTACATCAGCGGCGGTCCCGGCGCCCCGCTGACCGTCTATGCCGGTTATCAGGCCGCCCATCCCTACGCGCCGGGCCGGGACCTGATCCTGGTCGATCAGCGGGGCACAGGGCGGTCGGAGCCTCGCCTGTGCCCGGACCTCGAAGGAGAGTTCGCGGGCGCCGTCGCCGCGGTCGCCATGGGACCCGGAATGGAGATGCAGGCCCGGCGCCGCGCGGTCTATGCAGCCTGCCGCGAGAAGGCGACCGCCCAAGGCATCGACCTCAAGGACTTCGGCACGTCCGTCACGGTCGAGGATTTCAACACGGTGCGGCAGGCGCTTGGGGTGGCGCGGTGGAACGTCTTCGGCGTGTCCTACGGCACGACCGTCGCGATGACGCTCATGGCCCGCTACCCCGGGACGGTGCGTGCCGCCGTGCTTGACTCAGTCAACCCGCCGGACCCGCTGCTGCCTCTCCATTCGAGCAACGTCGCCGCGGCGCGGGACGCATTCTTCAGCTTTTGCAGCGAGGACGGGGCGTGCGCCTCCGCGTTTCCAAGCCTTGCCAGCACCTACGAGGACACGCTGAGGCAGCTTGAACAGGCGCCCCTCTCCGTGCCGCTTCCTGCGGCGATGCGCTATCCCGACAACCAAGGGCCGTTGACGGCGGCGCTGTTCGAGTTTGTTGTGGGTCGGCTGGTTTATTACCCAAGGTTCTACCCAGGACTGCCACGCCTCATCAAGACGGTGCATGACGGCGACACGTCGGCGTTTGCCGCAAGCCTGGCATCCTTGCTGGCGGAGGCAACGGACCGGGATACCGGGACGAGCTTCGCAGCAAATGCCGCTGTCGATTGCCGCGACCGGCCTGGGTATCGCACGCCGACCGGCAGCACGGACATATCCGAGCAGCTTTCGCTTTACGGCATTTGCGATGGCTGGTCAGAACTGGGACCACCGCCAGTGGTCCCGCTCGACACGCCCATGCCGACCCTGGTTCTGGCGGGACAGTTCGATCCCAACGCCACGCCGGCCGTCAGCCGCCACATCGCAGACCTGATCGGCCGCCATGCCCAATGGATTGAGTTCGCCCGCAGCGGCCACAGCGTCCGGTCCACCACCCCATGCGCGTCCAAGATCGTGGCGGACTTCGTGGATCAGCCAACCCGGCCGCTGGCCACGCCATGCGCCAGCCGGCCCAAGCCGATCAGCTTCCTGCCGGCGCAATAAGGGCGGCAGCATCACTCCCCCCGCCACACCGGCGGCCGCTTGCCGAGGAACGCCTCCATCCCCTTGCGGAAATCGGCGCTCATGTAGCACATCAGCAACAGGTCATGATCCGTGTCGCCCGGCGCTGCCGAGCGGTCCCGGATGCGGCGCAGCGCCTCCTTGGTGGCGCGCAGGGTCAGCGGCGCATGGGCGGCGACGAGCCGGGCGAGTTCATCTGCCCGGGCAGAAAGCGCCGCCGCGTCCGGCAGGATTTCGCTGACCAGGCCAATGGCCCGGGCCTCCTCCGCCTCGATCAGCCGGGCGGTGAACACCATGTCCTTCACCCGGGCCGGGCCGATCAGGGCGGCCAAGCGGGCGTAGTTGGCGACGCTGAGGCAGTTGCCCAGCGTGCGCGCGATGGGGAAGCCGAAGCGCAGGGTGCCGGCCGCAATCCGCAGGTCGCAGCACGCCGCCATGCCCGCGCCGCCCCCGGTGCAGGCGCCGGCGATGGCCGCAATGGTCGGCACCCGCAGCCGCTCCAGCACGCCGAGCACGCGGTCGATCCGCGCTTCGTACTCCAGCGCGTCTTCCGGCGTCCGGAACGCCCGGAACTGCGAGATGTCGGTGCCGGCGGCGAACGCCTTGTCCCCGGCGCCGGTCAGGATCAGCGCGCGGATCCCTCGGTCCGCCTCGATGTCCGCACAGATTTCGGCCAGGCGCTCGTACATGCTGAACAGCATGGCGTTGCGCGCCTGCGGGCGGTTGAAGGTGACGCGGGCAATGCCGTCGCGCACCTCATACAGCAGGTCCTCCGCCGCCGGGCTGTCCGTCATCAGCTTTTCACCAGGCTGCACCCGCCCTCGCTCATCGGCCGGAAAGCCTCGTCGGCCGGCGTCGTCGCAGCCAGCTTCAGCACGTCGAGCGGCCCCTTGCTTTCCGCCAGCGTCTTGACCTGCATCAAGTAGGACGGGTGGACCTTGCGCCCGTCCTCCCGGATGCGCCCGGCGCCGAAGCAGTCGTCGTCGGTCGGCATCGACTTCATGTGCGCGACCGCCGCCCGCCCGTCCGCCTTGACCGCGGCCGTGCCGAGTGACGCGACTGTCTTCAAGTAATGCAGCGTCGCCGCGTAGCACCCGGCCTGGATCATGTTCGGCGGCTGCGACGGGGTTTTCGGCTTGATCCGTTCCCAGAACATCCGCGTGCGGTCGCTCAGGTCCCAGTAGAAGCTTCCGGTCATCATCAGGCCCTGGCTGTCCTCCAGCCCGACCGAGCGCACGTTGCCGTCGTACATCAGCATCGCCGCGACCTGCATGAACTTGGTCAGCCCGAACTCGTGCGCCTGCTTGATGCAGTTCACCGTGTCGGTGCCCGAGTTGCACAGGCCCAGCACCTTGGCGCCCGAGGCCTGCGCCTGCAGCAGCAGCGAGCTGAAATCCGTTGTGTCCGGGAACGGGTAGGACCGCGCGCCGAGCACCGTGCCGCCGGCCTCCTGCACGAAGCGCGCGGTGTCGCGCTGGAGCTGCTGGCCGAACACGTAGTCGGCTGTGATGAAGAACCAGGAATCGCCGCCCGACTTCACCATGGCGCCGCCAGTCGATTTCGCCAGCATATAGGTGTCGTAGGTCCAGTGCACCGTGTTCGGGCTGCACTGCGCGCCGGTCAGGTCGGTGGTGGCGGCGCCCGAGTTCAGGTAGACCTTGTTCTTCTCCCGGCACACCGTGTTCACCGCGAGGGCGACCGAGCTGGTCGGCACGTCGATGACCGCGTCCACGCCGCCCTCGTCGAACCAGCGCCGGGCGATGCCGGCGCCGATGTCGGGCTTGTTCTGGTGGTCAGCCGACAGCACCTCCGCCTAGACCTCCGGATGCAGCCGGACGAACTCCTCCACCGCCTGCCGCACGCACAACACCGAGAGCGGCCCGGTGTCGTCGCGGTAGTTGCCGGACTGGTCGTTCAGCACGCCCAGGCGGATCGGCGTGTCCTGTGCGGCAGCGCTGGGAGACAAGCCGGGGAGAAGGGCCGATGCGGCGGCGGCGCCGAGTGCCGCGCGGCGGGTGACGGTCATGGACGATCCTCCTCATGGCCTCACGTGGAGCCAGGCGGGGATCGTGCGTGGGAACGCACGCGCGTTCAAGTCACGCTTCCAGGTGCCAAGTCTTCCAGGTGCCAAGTCTTCCAGGCGCCAAGGATTGCAGGCGTCAGGGCGCTTCCGGGTCGGGCGCGGTCAGAAGCTCCTCCGTCACGATGGACATCTGCGCGGCGTCCGGGATCGTCACGGCTTTCCCCGCTTCTTGGACAGTGCCCATCCGCGCCGGCCGCAGGCCGCCGTAGCCGTGCCAGGACCCGGCAATCAGCCAGCCGGCATCGACCGGCAGGGTGATGCCGGTGATCGCCGAAGCGTCGTCGGACGCGAGGAAGCTGCACGCCCGGGCGATCTCCACCGCCGCAACCAGCCGGCCCATGGCGGAGTTCTCCGGCAGCGCCGCCGGGTCCCGCTGCCCGGCATCGACGGCCGCCTGCAGCGCGGGCGTCATGACGAAGCCCGGCGCTACGGCGTTGACCCGCACGCCGGACCGGCCCCACTCGGCGGCGAGCGCCTGCGTCATGCCGATCACCGCCGCCTTGGCTGGCGCGTAGGCGTGCAGCGGCATCGAGCGGAGGCCGGCGACGGACGCGATGTTGACGATGGCGCCATGGCCGCGCAGCGCCATGCGCTTGCCGAAGGCGACGCAGCTCAAGTACACGCCGCGTTGATCAACGGCCACGACGTGGTCCCAGGTTTCGATCGGCAGCTCCTCCGGCGGCAAGGGCTGCTGCAGCACACCGGCGGAGGTGACGAGGATGGCGGGCGGACCGTATTCACGCTCAACCCAGTCCGCCACCGTCTCGACGTCATCCGGCCGGGTCACGTCGAGGCGGCCGGCCACGGCGCGCGGGATTGTGACGGTTTGGTCGCGGACGCGCAAGGTCTCGCGGTCGAGCCATGCGACCGAAGCAGGCGCCGGCGCATGAGCGTCCGGCAATGGGCCGGCAGGAGCTCTGACGACCGCGGAGAAGCACGAACTGATCGAGCAGTTGGAGGCCGGCTTGGAG
>CAXSEX010000115.1:10563-11035 GCA_964236415.1 uncultured Acetobacteraceae bacterium
ACGGCCTGGGCCTGGGCCTCGTTGATGTCTGCCACCACGACCTGCGCGCCGCGTGCGGCCAGATCGCGTGCGCAGGCTTCCCCGATGCCACTTGCGCCGCCGGTGACGACGGCAATGCGTCCTTCAAGCGAGCTTGTCACGTTCGGCGTCTCCATCATGAAGCCATGGGCCACAGGGCCGTGCGCCGGCGGCGCGGCGGGGCATGTCCGCAGCCAAGGTCCGCCGGTCCGCGCCGCAGCCCCGGCGCATCGTGTCGATGGTGCAACGCTATGGGTGGTGGACGCACGCCGTCAAGCAAGCATTGCCTGATCCAAAAAACAGTGCGCAATCCACAAATCGGTCTCGACGGCCAGCTCCAGAAACCGCATGAATGCCTCGGCTGACGGGTTTGCGGACGCAGCCCAGCCCGGCTCCGGTCAGTACCGGACCGTCTCATCGGGGACCGTTGAAATAAACGGCCCAGCTTGATGCA
>CAXSEX010000116.1:0-10926 GCA_964236415.1 uncultured Acetobacteraceae bacterium
ATCGCGACCTCACGCGATATCGCCAAGACGACGTGGTTCCCGGAATGGGACCTGTTCATGATGCAGCACACCCAGGACTACATCCGCGGCACCGGCTCGCTCGACCAGCTTTGCGACGCGCTGGCGGGCAAGGTGGCGGAACTGAAGAAGCAATACCAGTAAACCCCCGGGTCGGCCGATGTCGAGCGCCACGCGCGCCCCCGCCCTGCGCGCGCCCGTCCGCGGGCGGGTGACGGAACGGGTGCCGGGCTTTTCCTACGCCGCCGTCGCGCCCACGCTGCTGGTCGTGCTGCTCGTGGTCGGCGTGCCGCTGGGCTACAGCCTGTTCCTCAGCCTCAACCGCATCAACCCGATCACCCACCGTTGGCTGTACGTGGGCTTCGACAACTACGCGGCCCTGCCGCGCAATGCGGAGCTATGGGCCGCCTTGGGGCGCACCGCCTGGTTCGCGGCGCTGGCGGTGGTCGGCACCACCGTGCTGGGCATGGTGTTCGCGCTGGTGCTGAACGCGCGCTTCGTCGGGCGCGGCTTCCTGCGCAGCGTCGTGCTGGTGCCGTGGGCGATGGCGTCGGTGTCCGTGGGCGTGCTGTGGTCGTTCCTGTTCGCAGGCGACTTCGGCGGCGTGAACGGCATCCTGAACGACCTGGGCCTCCCCTCGCTCGCGACGCCGTGGCTGGGCGACGGGTTCCGGGCGCTCAACCTCGTGGCTCTGGTGCACGTGTGGAACCAGGCGCCGCTGAGCGCCCTGATGCTGCTGGCCGGGCTGCAGTCCATGCCGGCCTCCTTGCACAAGGCGGCGATGCTGGACGGCGCCGGGCCGGTGCGCCGGTTCGTCAGCATCACGCTGCCGTGGCTCAAGCCGAGCCTGCTGTTCATCAGCATCATCGCCACCATCAACGCGCTGATGGCCTTCGACCTGCTGTGGATCATGACGCGCGGCGGACCCGGCAGCGCCACCACGGTGCTGGCCTGGCTCGGCTACCTCACGGCGTTCCAATTCTTCAAGTTCGGCGAGGGCGCGGCGATCCTCTACGTCCTGACCCTGCTCAGCTTCATCCTGGCGGTCCTGTACTTCGCCGTGCTCGGCCCGCGCCGCGCGGCGCGGGTGGGGACGGACGGGCTGGCGGCGTTGCCGGGCGGCCAAGGACGGGGGCGCGGACGGCACGGCATGGCGACCCTGCCGCCGTTCCGCCCGCGTGCCCGGCTGCTGCCGCGCGGCGCGGCGCGCGTGCTGGCGGGAAGCGGCTTCTGGACCGTGGCGGCGCTGGTGTTCCTGTGGTCGGCCTTGCCCGTCGCGGCCCTGCTGCTGATGAGCCTGACGCCCGCCGCCGACCTGATCCGCACGCCGGCCAGCATGGTGCCGAGCAGCATCACGCTGGACAACTTCGTGTCCGTCCTGCTGCCCGGCCGGGTCGCCGGCCAGGCCAGCAGCGTGCAGGCGCAGCGCGTGCCGCTGTCCCTGCTCAACAGCTTCATCGTCGGCGCCGTGGTCGCCGCGGTCAGCGTCGTGCTGGGCACGCTCGCCGGCTACGCCTTTGCCCGGCACGACAAGGCCCCGGCGTTCAGGCTTTCGCTATGGGCCTTGCTGCTGACCCGCATGACGCCGGGGCTGACGTTGGTGCTGCCGTTCTTCATCGGCTTCCGCGCCGCCGGGCTGATCGACACGCGCACGGCGCTGGTGGTGTCGTACTGCTCCTTCCTGCTGCCGCTCAGCACCTGGATGATGCGCTCCTACTTCGAGGGCGTGCCGCGCAGCCTGGACCGCGCCGCGCTGATCGACGGCTGCTCGCGGCTCAAGGCGCTGTGGAAGATCCTGCTGCCCGTGGTGCGGCCCGGCATCGTCGCCACCGCCATCTTCTGTTTCCTGGCAAGCTGGAACGAGTTCCTGTTCGCGCTGATCTTGACCTCGACGCCGCGGGCGCAGACCATCCCGGTGATCCTGGCGGGATTCCTGAGCCAGGCGCAGTTCTACACCTACGGCCCGCTGTTCGCGGCCACCGTGCTGTCCATCGCGCCGCCCGTGGCCGTGGCTTTCGTGTTCCAGCGCTATCTGGTGCAGGGCGCGCTGTCCGGCTCGGTCAAGGGCTGAATGGCCAAGTGCTGAAACCCGGGGGGCCGCATGGCATCCATCTCGATCAACGGCGTGTCCAAGAGCTACGGCGCCCTGCCGGTGCTGCGGGGCCTGGACCTCGACATCCGAGACGGCGAGTTCGTCTCCTTTCTCGGCCCGTCCGGCTGCGGCAAGAGCACGCTGCTGTTCTGCATCGCCGGGCTGGAGGAGATCAGCGGAGGCGCGATCCGCTTGGATGGGCAGGACATGGGGCGCATCGCGCCGCGCGACCGCAACATCGCGCTCGTGTTCCAGGACTACGCGCTGTACCCGCACATGCGCGTGCGGGAGAACATCGCCTTCCCGCTGCAGCAGCAGCGGCTGCCGGCGCAGACCATTCAGAAGCAGGTGGCCTGGGCGGCGGAGCTGCTCGGGCTGGAGTCCCTGCTCGACCGGTCGCCTGCCGAGCTTTCGGGCGGGCAGCGGCAGCGGGTGGCAGTGGGCCGCGCCATCGTGCGCAACCCGGCGGCGCTCCTGATGGACGAGCCGCTGTCCAACCTCGATGCCAGCCTCCGCGTGCGGATGCGGACCGAGATCAAGCGGCTGCAACGGGAACTGGGCATGACCGTCGTGTTCGTCACCCATGACCAGGAGGAGGCGATGGTGCTGTCCGACCGCATCGCCGTGATGGAGGCGGGCGTGCTGCAGCAGTTCGCCGAGCCGATGACGGTGTATCGCGAACCCGCCAACCAGTTCGTCGCGAGCTTCATCGGCAGCCCGCAGATGAACTTCCTGCCCGGCCCGATGGCGGGCGGCGGCGTGGGGCCAGGCAGCCTCCTCGGCGTGCGCCCGCACGACCTGTCGCCCGCCCGCCGCCCCGGCCCGGACGACCTGGCCATCGAGGGCACGCTGACGCTGATCGAGCCGGCGGGGCCGGTGACGTTCCTGGACGTGGCGCTGGCCGACGGCAGCCTGGTCAAGGCAACCTGTCTGGACCCGCGCGCCCACCAGCCCGGCGAGCCGCTCACGCTTGCCGTGCCGCGCGGGAACGTGCTGGTGTTCGATGCGGGGAGCGGCAACCGGACCGGCGTGCTGGCGCCACCGGGCGGGGAGCGGGTCCGTGAGCTTGGCGAGGCGGTGGCGCGCGGCGCTTAGCGCCGCGCTGCGTGGAGTGGAGGACGGATTGACCCCTGACGACGGTGCGATGCTTCGAGGACTGATCGACACGCTGCTTCCCGGCGGCCACGGCTTCCCGGCAGCGAGCGCCACCGGAATGGTCGGGCCGCTCGCCGCGCGGCTGGACGCCACGGATGCAGCCTTGCTCGGACGCCTCGCCACGGGCCTGCGCACTCAGGGCACGCTGCCGGACGGCGAGGAGGGTTGGAGCAACGCCGTGGCGCAGCTGGAGGCAAGCGAGCCGAAGCTGTTCGACGAGGTGCGGAAATACGCCTACCTCACCTATTACGAGCAAGGCAGCGTCATCGCGGCGATCCGCGCGCTCGGCCTCCGCTACAACGACGCGCCGCTGCCCGAAGGCTACCCGGCCGAGCCGTTCGACGCCGCCACGGACGCGCCGCGCCACGCGCGGGGGCGCTGGATCGCGACGGAGCAGGTGCAGCCCGTCGATGTGAGCCGGCTTGGCCTGCGGACGGTCCCATGAGGAAGCCCGACCCGGTGGATGTCCTGGTGATCGGCGCCGGGGCAAGCGGCGCGGTCAGCAGCCTGGTGCTGGCGCAGGCGGGGCTGCGGGTCGTCTGCCTCGACCAGGGCGGCTGGACCGAGCCGGCGCAGCATCCGCACTACAGCGACGACTTCCAGTACCAGCGCCAGAACCGCTGGAACCCGGAGCCGAGCGTCCGCCGCGGCCCGGACGACTACCCGGTCGAGGGCGGGCAGTCGCATGCGCTGATGTGGAACGGCGTCGGCGGCTCCACCAACGTGTTCGCGGCGCTGTGGCCGCGCTTCCGCCCGTCCGACTTCCGCAAGGGCCAGGAGCACGGCCTCGCCCCGGACTGGCCGATCACCTACGAGGACCTGGCGCCGTTCTACGACGAGGCCGACCGGCTGGTGGGCGTGAGCGGGCTGACCGGCGACGCCGGGATGCCGCCGCGGGCGCCGTATCCGCTCGGCCCGCTGCCGATGCGCAAGAGCGGACGGGCGATTGCGCAGGGCTTCGAGCGGTTGGATTGGCATTGGTGGCCGATGCCGGCCGGGATCATCTCGGACAGCTATGACGGCCGGGCCGCCTGCAACGGCTGCGGCAATTGCGCGTCCGGCTGCCCACGCGGCTCGATGGCGAAGATGTCGGTCACGCTGTGGCCCAAGGCGGTCTCGGCCGGCGCGGTGCTGCGGCCCGGCGCGCGGGTGGAGCGGATCGAGACCGGGCCGGACGGGCGCGCCACCGGCGCCGTGTATATCGACCGGGCGACAGGCGCGCGGGTGCAGCAGGACGCCGCGGTGGTCATCCTCGCCGCCAACGGCGTCGGCAGCCCGCGCCTGCTGCTGATGTCCGAAAGCGCCCGGCATCCGCGCGGCCTCGGCAACGCCAACGACGTGGTGGGGCGCTACCTGCTGCACCACACGCTGGTCGCGGCGGAGATCTGGGTGGACCGGCCGATCGATTCGCACGTCGGCAACTCGGGCGCGATCATCAGCAGCGAGTTCGCCGAGACCGACGTGTCCCGCGGCTTCGTCAACGGCTTCAACTTCAACGTCGCGCGCACCGGTCCCGCCGGCGCAGCGGCGATTGGCGCCTTTGGCCGGCACCCGGCACCCTGGGGCGCCGCGCACCATGCCTGGTTCACGCGCCATTTCGGGCGCAGCTTCGGCGCCTACGCCATCGGCGACGACCTGCCGCAGGCGTCCAACCGCATCACCCTGTCAGGCACGGAAACGGACAGCGACGGGCTGCCGGCGGCCAAGCTGCATTACGTGCCGCATGAGAACGACCTACGCATGATGCGCTACGGCATCGAGCGGCTGCGTGACCTGGCGCAGGGCGTCGATGCGTTCGACACGGTGGTCAACGACTACATGGAGGACGGCGTTTACCGCACCCCGGCCTGGCACATGCTGGGTACCTGCCGCATGGGGAGCGACCCCGGCAGTTCCGTCGTGAACCAGTGGCACCAAAGCTGGGAGGTGCCGAACCTTTACATCGTCGATGGCAGCAGCTTCGCGACCGGAGGCGTCGTCAACCCGACCAGCACCGTGACAGCGCTGGCGCTGCGCTGCGCGCGGCGCCTCGCAGCGGGCCGCGATGCGAGGCGTGTCTGATGGTGAAACTGATCTTCCCCTGATGTCGGTAGGACGCCGATGCCGCCCGTGCTGGAGACCCCTCGCCTGCTGCTGCGGCCGGTGCGCCCGTCCGACGCAGAGGCGTTCTTCGCCTTCCTCGGCGACCCCGACGCGATGCGGTTCACCCGCCATCACGCCAGCCTGCGCGAGTGCCGCCGCAGGCTGGCCGCCTTCGAGTGGCGGCGCCGCCGCGAGGGCTATGCGCCCTGGGCCGTGACGGGCAAGGCCGATGGCCGGCTCCTGGGCTGGGGCGGGGTGTACCGCGACCCCTTCGACCCGGGCTGGGGACCGGAGCTGGGCTATTCCTTCCATCCGGCCGCATGGGGCCAGGGCTACGCGACGGAGCTGGCGCACGCCTGCCTGGCCTGGACCGATCAGGTGTTGGGCCTGCCGGAAGTCCGGGCCTTCGCGCATCCCGGCAACGCCGCCTCGCGCCGGGTGCTGGAAAAGGCAGGCTTCGCCGCGGTCCGGCCCGTGCCGGAGATGGAGCGCATCCTGTATAGCCGTCCGCGTCACCAAGGCGGCTCCGGATGCACGTCGCGAGCCTTTTGACGCCATGGTGCTGGCAAGAAGCAGGGGCACTCGGTGGAACGCGGCACGAACCAAGCCCGGCACAGTTTGCTCCGCGACCAGCACCGCCCCCTGCCGGCGCAAGACCGACACTTCGCAGCCGTTGCCGTCGCGCAGCTCGACCGGCACCAGGATGCGGCCCCCGTCCGCGACCTGGTCGAACAGGCACGCCGGCAGATCCCACGTCGCCGCGGTGATGACCGCGCGGTCGAAGGGAGCGCCGGTGACGATCTCGACGTTCCCGACGCTTTCCAGGTCCGCCCGGCTCTGCTGCGCAAGGCCCGGGATCAGCTCGATCCCGACCACCTTGCCCGCCGGGCCGACCAGCCGGCCCATCACCGCCGCGAGCCAGCCGGACCCGGAGCCGATCTCCAGCACGGCCTGCCCAGGTTCCAAGCCGAGCAGGTGCAGCAGCCACAGCACGTAACTCGGCTGCGAGTTGGACGAGGGCGGCAGTTCGCCCGCAGCGTCCACGTGGCGCATGACCTGGGCGCTCGTTTAGAGTATGCGCAACAGTTTTGCGCGGCTCGGCTCGGGCAGGCCAGCGGGTGCCTCAGTCGGACCCGGCGGCGGCCTTGTCCTTGCCGCCGGCCATGAGGCGCAGCAGCGGGCCGGGTGGGGCGGGGCAGCTTGCGCGTCGTCGCGGGCGCCGCCGATGGCAGGATCGGGCCGGGTCAGGGCCGGCAGGCATCCCAGTGCACCCCTCCCCACTGTGGGTGATCTGCCACAGTCGAGCGAGCGCCGCTGCGACTCGAAACCAACTCGCCCGAACTTGTGACTGAGACATGCCGGCCGTTCCGCTGTCTACCGGGCCAATGCGCCGCGGCCCGCAATCCCCTATTAGCATCGTCGCCACCGCTGCCGACCAAGCCAGCAGCCCGGTTCCTGACCGGACATTTCAGCCCGTTTGTCCGGTCAATGTCCGGTCAAAGGATTGAACTGGCGAGCGAAAACGCCCTTAACCCATTGAAAAAATGGTGCCGACGCTCAGGATTGAACTGAGGACCTGCTGATTACGAATCAGCTGCTCTACCACTGAGCTACGTCGGCCGCGTGCACGCGGGTATAGCCGGGCGGGCGGGCCGCCGCAACCGGGGCGCGCCGCGTGGGGTGCCGGCCGGCGTCCGTGTATGTTATGCAACGATCCATCAACGCGCCGCCCACCATCTTGGAACGCGCGGTGCAGCCTCACGTTTTGGTCCGAGATGTCCGACATAGCAATCCAAGACCTGCCCGGCCCAGACGCCACGATGCGGGAATGCCCGGAATGCGGGCTGTTCCAGGCAGTGCCGGCCATGCGGCCCGGCCAGGTCGCCGAATGCACGCGCTGCGGCGCCCTGCTGCGGCGGCGGCGGCGCGACGCGCTCGGCACCACGCTCGCGTTCAGCGTCACCGGGCTGGTGCTGTTCGCGCTTGCGGCGACCGGGCCGCTGCTCGGGTTGCGCGTGGCCGGCCAGCAGCGGGACACGACCCTGATCGCCCTGCCCGGCGCGTTCGAAAGCCAGGGATTGTGGGAACTGGCCATCGTCGTGCTCGCCTTCACGCTGCTGGCGCCGCTGCTGAAGCTGGGGCTGACCGCCGGCGTGCTGATCGGCCTGCAGGCCGACACCGCGCCATCCACCCTCGCCGCCATGGAGCGCTGGCGCAAGCGCCTCACGCCCTGGGCGATGATCGAGGTGTTCCTGCTCGGCGCCTTTGTCGCCTACACCCGCCTGGCGGCTCTGGCGGAGGTGCAGGTGGGCGTGGCGCTTTACGTCCTGGGCGCGCTGATGCTCACGGTGGTCGCGACGGACGCCTGGCTTGACGAGCATGCGCTGTGGGAGGCGATCGGGCGGCGGCGGCGCACCCCGGCGCCGATGGGCGACGGCCCGCTGATCGGCTGCGACAGTTGCGGCCGGGTCGGCCGGGGCAGGCCGGGCGACCCTTGCCGGCGCTGCAACGCGCCGCTGCGCGTCCGCAAGCCCAACAGCATCGCGCGGAGTTGGGCGCTGCTGGTCGCCGCGGCGGTGCTCTACGTCCCTGCCAATCTTTACCCCATCCTGACCCTGATCCGGTTCGGCCGCGGGCAGCCCAGCACCATCCTCGGCGGGGTGCAGGAGCTGGTCGAGTACCGCATGTGGCCGCTCGCCCTGCTGGTGTTCGGGGCCAGCATCCTGGTGCCGGTGCTGAAGCTGCTGAGCCTTGCGGTGCTGCTGGTCTCGACCCAGCGCCATGCGGCGGGGCGCTTGAAGGACCGCACGCGGCTGTACCGCATCGTGGACGTGCTCGGGCGCTGGTCGATGATCGACGTGTTCATGCTGTCGGTGCTGGTGGCGCTGGTGCGGATGGGGCTGCTGGCCTCCGTCATCCCGGGGGTGGGCGCGGTGTGCTTCGCCGCGGTGGTGATCCTGACCATGCTGGCGGCCTTCAGCTTCGACCCGCGGCTGATGTGGGACGCGGCTGGCCAAACCGGGTGCGATGCGGCAAAGGCTGAGGCATGAGCGACGCGACCCCTCCCAAGGAACCCGCCGCGGCGGTCCGGCGCAGCCGCATCTCGCTGATCTGGCTGATCCCGCTCGTCGCCGCCGTGATCGCCGCCTGGCTCGGCTGGCGCACCGTGTCGCAGGAGGGCAGCACGGTGACGCTGACCTTCCGCAGCGCGGACGGCCTGACCGCCGGGCAGACCCGCGTGCGCCACAAGGCGGTGGAGCTGGGCCAGGTCGAGGCGATCCGCTTGTCCGACGACATGTCCCACGTCATCGTCAGGATGAAAATGCGGCGGGAAGCCGAGCCATACCTGACCGGCAACGCGCGGTTCTGGGTGGTGCGTCCGCGCATCAGCTCGGGCAGCCTGTCGGGGATCGAGACCCTGGTGTCTGGCAGCTACATCGAGATGGACCCCGGCAACCGCGACGGCGAGCGGACGACGGAGTTCACCGGGCTGGAGCAGCCCCCCGGCGTCCGCACCGGCGAGCCGGGCCGCACCTTCACCGTGGAGGCCCAGCGCCTCGGCTCCCTGGGACCCGGGGCGCCGGTGTTCTACCGCGACATCACCGTGGGCGAGGTGCTGAACTACGACATCGGCGACGGCACCGGTCCGGTGGCGGTGCAGGTGTTCATCCGCGCGCCGTATGACACTTTCGTGCGCCGCGGCACGCATTTCTGGAACGCATCCGGCCTGTCTGTGCAGATCGGCAGCGAGGGGGTGCACGTCGAGGTCGCGAGCCTGCAGGCCGTGCTGTCCGGCGGGGTCGCGTTCGATTCGCCGAGCCGCAGCCAGGCCGATGCCAAGGAGGCGGAGCCGGGCACCGAGTTCCCGCTGTTCAACAACCTCGGCGAGGCGCAAGCCTCGGGCTACAGCACCAAGCTGTCGTTCGTCACCTACTTCGAAAGCTCGGTGCGCGGCCTGTCGCGCGGCGCGTCGGTCGAATTCTTCGGCATCCAGGTCGGCACCGTAACCAGCGTCGCCCTGCAATTGAACCCGGCCACTGGCGACGCGCGGGTGCGGGTGCGGCTTGAGGTGCAGCCCGAGCGCATCATGAGCGAGGATGCCGTCAAGACCGAGGACACCATGGACGCGACGCGCCGCCTGGTGCAGCGCGGCATGCGGGCGCAGCTGCAGACCGCGAGCTACCTGACGGGGCAGCGGGTGGTGGCGCTCGACTTCGTGGCGAACGCCCGGCCGGCGGACGTGGCGACGGAGGGCGACGACATCGTGCTGCCGAGCCAGGGCGGCGGCCTCGACAACATCCTGGTCGCCGCCAGCGACATCGCGGGCAAGCTGGAGCGGCTGCCGCTCGACCAGATCGGGCAGAACCTCAACGGCGCCCTGCGCTCCGCGTCCGGCGCGATGAACAGCGTGCAGGACCTGGTGAAGAGGGCCGACGCCGGGCTGACCCCCACGCTGCGCCGCTTGCCGGAGATCACCGCGGGCTTGCAGGACGCGGTTGCCAGGGCTGGGCGGACCGTCGGGTCCATCGAGGCGAGCTACGGCAGCAACTCGCAATTCCAACGGGAGCTGGAGCGGGCCATGACCCAGGTGGGCGACACCGCGCGGTCGATCCGGTTGCTGGCGGACTTCCTCGACCGGCATCCCGAGGCGCTGGTGCGCGGGCGCGGCGGACTGGCCGCCACGCGATGACCCTGCCCCGCCGCGGCCTCCTCGGCCTCGCGCTGGCCGGCGCCGCTTCTGCGTGCGCCTCGCCCGAGCCGACGTACTTCACCCTGGCCGCCGTGCCGGGCGCCCCCCGGCGCGGCGGCCCGGCGCAGGTCGAGCTGCGCCGCCCGGGCCTGGCCGGCTACCTCGACCGCCCGGAGATCGTGCGGAGCAACAGCCCCTACTCGCTCCGCGTGATCAGCATGGAGCGGTGGGGCGAGCCGCTGGGCGACCTGTTCGCGCGCATCTTGGCCGAAGATTTGAACAACCGCCTGCCGGGTAGCAGCGTGTTCACCTCGGCCGGGTCGATCACGGCGGAGGCGGATGCGACGGTGGAAATGGACATCCAGCGGTTCGACGCCGACCCGTCGGGCCAGGTGGTGCTGCTGGCGCAAGTGGCGGTGTCGCGCGGGCGGGCGCGCGCTTCGGCGGCGACGCGCGTGCTGCGCCTCCTCGTGCAGCCGGCCGGCCCTGGCACGGCGCATCTGGTCGCCGCCATGAGCGCGGCGCTTGGGCAGCTTGCCGACGTGCTTGCGGCGATGCTGCAAAGTCCGAAGCGAGGTTAAGCGTCACGCTGCGAGGCATATCTCCACACAGGATGACGCATTTTCAATATTTTCTATCATTACAGTTGCACGGTTCGTTTCGTATGCGAGCGTTGCGCGCTGGCTTGATGCGTGCGCGACTTTGTTGCACGGACCCGTCTGATGGCCTCTGGAGCTGAGCTGGCGTAAAGGCTGGCGTAAAGGTTTGTCCTTATTCTTGATCCCCGGATGCCCACTTCGCCCTTCAAGCTGAACCAGGATCGCTTCCATCGCAGCGGCATTATGGAGCAGATGCCACTGGGTGAAGCGGCCCAAGGCGCTTTCGCTCG
>CAXSEX010000117.1:0-975 GCA_964236415.1 uncultured Acetobacteraceae bacterium
CCAGCAGGGCCGCCGCCGTGCCGGAGACCAGCGCCGCCGTGTCGTAGCTCCATTGCAGGTGGTTCGGGCCGCACGCCGCGCCGGTCAGCGTGGCGGCGCCGGGGCCGCTGAACAGCGCGATGCGGTTGCGGTCGCGCGCCACGTCGGCCACGGCCAAGGCGGTGGCGGAGTTCGGCACGTCCAGGATCGCGTGCACGCCGTCCCGGTCGAACCATGCGCGCGCCAGCCCGGCGCCGACATCCGGGCGGTCCCCCATGTCCGCCGCCAGGACCTCCACCGCGAGGTCCGGCCACGCCTCCGCCGCCATGCGGGCGGCGACTACCGAACCGTTGCCGGCGCCGTCCGCCGCCGGGCCGGACAGGGTGGTGAGCACGCCGAGGCGCAGCGGCCGGGGCTGCGCGCCCGCACGGCGGGACAGGCCGGCGAGGGCGGCGGCGAGGACGGTCCGGCGAGGCAGCGGCATGGCGCGCTGTCTGCCAGGGAGGCGGCTGCTCGTCCATGGCCGTCCACCGCGCAGGGCTGGCGCATGGCCGTGGGCGCGCTAGATTACAGGACGATGTCCGCCACGTCGCTGTTTCGTGGCCCGGGAGACGCCCCATGCTGACCACCTCGCCCGAGTTCAAGGCCAACGCGCGCCACGCCTTGGCCGATGCCGGGCTGCAAAAGGCGCTGGCGTTCAGCAAGCCGCAGTTCATGGCCCGGCGCACCGCCGCCGTCGCCAACCTGCCGGAGTTCGAGCGCCTGCGCGACATCGGGCGGGACATCAAGGACCACGCGCTGGCCAACCTCGATTTCTACCTGGAAACCTTCGAGGCCAACGTGCAGCGCGCCGGCGGCCACGTGCATTGGTGCAGCACGGCCGAGGACGCCCGCAACGCCGTCCTGGAGATCTGCCGCAGCGCGGGCGCGCGGACGGTGACCAAGGGAAAGTCAATGATCTCCGAGGAGCTGGGCATCAACGCCCACCTGGAGGCC
>CAXSEX010000117.1:985-10850 GCA_964236415.1 uncultured Acetobacteraceae bacterium
GCATCGCGCCCATCGAGACTGACCTGGGCGAGTACATCATCCAGCTCCGGCACGAAACGCCGAGCCACATCATCGCGCCTGCTTTCCACCTGAACCGGGAGGATTGGGAAGCGCAGTTCCGCCTGTCCCACACCGACCTGCCGGCCGACCGGGTGTTCGCCGAACGTCGCGATATTCTCACGGAGGCGCGGACCAAGCTGCGGGAGCGGTTCCTGGCCGCGGACGTGGGCATCACCGGCGCCAACTTTCTGATCGCCGAGACCGGCAGCAGCGTGATCGTGACCAACGAGGGCAATGGCGACCTGACGCAGACGCTGCCGCGCGTGCACATCGCGCTGGCCTCCATCGAGAAGGTGGTGCCGACGCTGGAGGACGCGACGAGCCTGTTGCGCATCCTGGCGCGGTCGGCGACCGGCCAGGACTTCTCGGTGTACACCACGTTCAGCACCGGCGGGCGGCGGCCGGGGGACCTGGACGGGCCGCAGGAGTACCACGTCGTGCTGGTGGACGCCGGGCGGTCGGCGATGATGGGGACCGAGTTCCAGGAGATGCTGCGCTGCATCCGCTGCGCCGCCTGCATGAACCATTGCCCGGTGTACGGCGCGGTGGGCGGGCACGCCTATGGCTGGGTGTATCCCGGTCCCATGGGCAGCGTGCTGACGCCCTCCTTGATCGGCGTGGACAAGGCGGGGCACCTGCCCAACGCCAGCACCTTCTGCGGCAAGTGCGAAAGCGTCTGCCCCGTGAAGATCCCGCTGCCCAAGATGATGCGCCATTGGCGGGAGCGCGAGTTCGAGCGCCACCTGCAACCCGGCGGCATCCGCAGCAACCTGGCGCTTTGGGCGTATTTCGCCCGGCGCCCGGCGCTGTACCGCCTCGCGGCCCGGGCGGGCGCGGTGGCGCTCGGCTTGATGGGGCGCCGCCGGGGGCGGTTCGCCCGGCTGCCCCTTGCCGGCGGCTGGACCGAGGGCCGGGACCTGCCGGCGCCCGAGGGGGACACCTTCTTCGCCCGCTACGCCCGCGAGCAGCGGGCCGCCGCCCGATGACCAAGGAGGCGATCCTCGGCGCGATCCGCCGCGGGCTGAAGCGCGGGCCGCTGCCGGGCGACCAGGCGGCGATGCTGCGCGCCCGCATGGCGCACCCGCCGCGGCACCTGACCCCTGCGCGCAGCCAGGTGCCCCGACCCGATCAGGTCGCCCTTCTGGTCCGCAACATTGAAAAGGAGTTCGGCACCGTCACCCGCGTGCCCGGCGGCGACGAGGTGCCGGAAGCGGTGGCGGAGTACCTCGCCGGGCAGAACCTGCCCTCGCACCTGGTGATGGCGCCGCACCCGGAGCTGCGCGCCCTCCCGTGGTCCGCCCGCCCGCTGCTGGTGATCCGCGAGGGCCGGGCGGAGGGCACGGACCTGGTCAGCCTGCAGCACGGCTTCGCCGGCATCGCCGAGACCGGAACCCTGATGCTGCCCTCCGCGCCGGAGCGCCCGACCACGCTTAACCTGCTTGCCGACACCGCGGTGGTGGTGCTGCGCGCCAGCCGGGTGGTGGGGGCGTACGAGGACGCCTGGGACCTGCTGCGCCAGGAGCGGCGTGGACCGGCGGGTGGGTTCATGCCGCGCAACGTCATGCTCGTCACCGGGCCGTCCCGCTCCGCCGACATCGAGCAAACGCTGGAGCTTGGCGCGCACGGCCCGCGCCGGCTGCACGTCGTGCTGATCGAGGACGACCCGGCCGCCCGCGCCGCCTGATGCCCCGGGTCACGCCGACCTCGCGCCGCCAGGGCCTGTCCGAGCAGGACCGCGCCACCTGGGCGCTGTATGTCCGCCACGTCATGCCCATGGCCGGCGTCGCCGTGCCGGACGCCCCGGCGGAACCGCCCCTGCCCTCCCCGTCCGCGCCGCGTCCGGTGGCGCCGGCGGTCCTGCCGACCGTGCAGCGGCTGGCCCCGGTGACGGTCGGCCACCATCCGCCCGGCGTGGACAACGCCACCTGGACCCGCTTCCGCACCGGCAAGCTCTCGACGTCCCGCACCCTGGACCTGCACGGGCGCACGGCGCAGCGGGCGTTCGCCGCCTTGCAGGAATTCCTGGGCAGCGCCCATGCGGAGAAGCTGCGCTGCGTCGAGGTGATCACCGGGCGCGGCAGCGGCGAGACGGGCGGGGTGATCCGGCGCGAGTTCCCGATGTGGCTGAATCGGCCGGAGCTTCGGCCTCTCGTGCTGGCGGCGGCGCATCCGCATGCGGCCAACCCGGGATCGGTGCGGCTGCTGCTGCGCCGGGTTCGGAAATAGTCGGCAGACGGCGGGGCAAAGCGCTATCGTGGGCCGGAAAGGAGACTGCCGATGAGCCAAGTGCTGCGCAAGGTGATGACGCCCGAGGAGTTCCTTGCTTGGGAAGCTACGCAGGAGCTGAAATGGGAGTTTGACGGCTTCGAGCCAGTCGCGATGGTGGGCGCCACGCTCGTCCATGCGGCTATTCAGGGCAACATCATCACTGCCCTGAACAATCGCCTGCGCGGCAAGCCGTGTCGGCCCTATGGATCGGACGTGAAAGTTCAGATCGGTCGGAGGTATCGCTACCCTGATGCCTTGGTGTCCTGCGTGCCGATCATCCCGGGTGTCACGGTGGCCGTCGATCCTGTGGTGATCTTTGAGGTGTTGTCTGAAAGCACTGCCAAGACCGACCGCACGACGAAGCTGATGGAGTATTGTTCGCTGCCCTCGGTGCAACGCTGCGTCCTGCTGGAGCAGGACCAAGCCTTCGCTACGGTTGTCACCCGCACCGAGACTGGTTGGAGCCTTGGGATGCTGGACGCCAACGGAACGCTCGCGATGCCGGAGATTGGGGTGGAGATCCCCATGTCGGAGCTATACGACGGGCTGGACCTCACGACTTTGGATTTGTAGGCGGAATCACCCGTTCGGGCGTGCCTGAACAAGCTTGGCGCGGGCGGCGGGGCAATGCGCTGTCGTGGGCTGTGGCCAAAGGGAAGCGACCGATGAGCCAGTTGCAGCGCAAGGCGATGACGCCCGAGGAGTTCCTCGCTTGGGAGGCCGGGCAGGAACTGCGATGGGAGTTCGACGGCTTCGAGCCAGTCGCGATGACGGGCGACACGGACGCGCATGCGGCGATTCAGGCCAACGTCATTATCGCGCTGGGAAGCCGCCTGCGCGGCAAGCCGTGCCACGTCCGCGGCTCCGAGATCAAGGTGCGGACCGGGCCGGGATACCGGTATCCCGGACGCTTTCGTGTCCTGCACGCCGGTCGCCCGCGACGCCACGGTGGCTGCCGATCCCGTGGTGATCTTCGAGGTGATGTCTGAAAGCACCAGCAGGACCGACCGTACGACCAAGCTCCTGGAATACCGTTCGCTGCCGTCCGTGCAACGCTACGTCATGCTCGAACAAGACCAGGCGGTCGCCACGGTTTTCACCCGCGTCGAGATCGGCTGGGGCCTGGATAAGCTGAGCGCCGGCGACGTGCTTCTGATGCCGGAGATCGGGGTGGAAGTTCCCATAGCGGAGCTTTACGACGGGCTGGACCTCGCGCCCCTGGATTTATAGGCGGGATCACCCGTTCGGGCGCAGCCAGACAAGCTTGGCGCGGGCGGCAGGGGGACGCGCTATCGTGGGCTGAGGAGGTGCCGTCGATGAGCCAGGTGCAACGCACGGCGATGACGTCAGAAGAGTTCCTCGCTTGGGAGGCCGGGCAGGAACTGCGATGGGAGTTCGACGGCTTCGGGCCGGTCGCGATGACGGGCGGGACCGACGCGCACTCGGCTATTCAGGCCAATATCATCACGGCGCTCACCACCCGGCTGCGTGGCAAGCCCTGCTACGTCCGTGGCCCTGATATCAAGGTCCAGACTGGCCCGGGGCACCGATACCCTGACGCCTTCGTCTCCTGCACGCCGGTTGCCCACAACGCCACGGTGGCTGCCGATCCCGTCGTGGTCTTCGAGGTGATGTCCGAAAGCACGGCAGAAACCGACCGCACGACGAAGCTGCGGGAATACCGCTCGCTGCCCTCCGTGCAACGTTACGTCATGCTGGAACAGAGCCAGGAATTTGCCACTATTGTCAGCCGCACAGCAACTGGCTGGGATTTGGAGACGCTGGAGGCCGGCGGAGTGCTGTCCATGCCGGAGATCGGGGTAGAGGTTGCCATGGCGGAGCTATACGACGGGCTGGACCTTGCACCTTCAAATCTCTAGTCAGCTATACGCCTTACGGGCTACGTCGTGAACGGCCAAGCGGGAGGGCGGCGTTCATCGCATGGTATTCCAGCATAGGTTGATGTCGCTCCGGTTCCGAAAAACGGTTTTGCGTCGACCGGCACGGCCGTTTCTGCAATCAGCCCGGGCATGGTTGCGACGATTGCGAATCTGCTGTGCCAAGTTGTAGGACGGTCGCATGCCGCCTCCACCCTACGCAGAGCTTCCCACAATTTCCCCGGTCCACTCGGCGCGCGAACTCGAGGAGGCGGGCTACTTGGCGGCCAATCCGGACGTGAGGGCGGCCGGGTTGACGGCCGCTGATCATTTCGCCCGCTTCGGCGTCAAAGAAGGTCGGAAACAGTTCATCAACGCGGCTGCCATCGGGAAATTGCGCCGCAAGAAGCTGGCCACGTTGTCGTTCCGGCACAACATCACTTCAGACGACGGCCCGTTCGACTTTCTGCCCCAAGACGTGCGCGACAGCATGGAAATCCCGGAATTTCCGCCGGTCGCAGCCAACGACTATAATCCGGAGTTGATCGAGATCATCCATGCCAACCCCAAAGCGATGTTTCTTGATGTCGGCGCAGGGCTGCGGCACACCTATTACAGCCATGTCGTGAATGCCGAAGTTTGGCCGTCGCCTAGCACCGATGTCGTCTGCATTGGTGAAGATTTGACGTTTGCAGATGAGCAGTTCGATCACGTATTTTGCTTGGCCGTGCTGGAACATACGAAACGGCCGTGGCTTGCGGTTCAGGAGATTATCCGTGTCACCAAGCCAAGCGGCACCATCCGAATCGATTGGCCGTTCCTGCAGCCTGTGCACGGATACCCGCACCATTTCTTCAATGCGACGCCAAAAGGCAACCGAAGCATGTTCGAGGAGCGATGCGACATCGTGTCGTGCGATGTCCAGCCATGGCAACATCCTGTCTTCGCGCTCTCCTGGATGATTGACGAATGGCGAAACGGATTGCCGGCTGCAGAGAGAGTGGCCTTCTGCGAGATGAGGATTGGTGATTTCCTAGGGGATATACCGCAGCGGTTGCAGCAGTTGAACAAAACGTTCTGCTCAACTCTCAGCGTCGCGGCTCAGGAAACCATCGGTGCCGGCACCACACTGATCGCGAGAAAGAGGTGATGCCCGTTCCCCGCGTCATCAAGTGACCTGTTGATCAGGCAGGTGCCGGCCCCGCCTCACCCGTTCGGGCGCAGCACCACCTTAGTGCACTTGTCCTTCTTGTCGCGGAACGTCTTGTAAAGCTCCGGCCCGTCCTCCAGGCTGTTGGCCCGGTGCGAGATGATGAAGGACGGGTCGATCTCGCCCTTCTCGATCCGCTCCAGGAGCGGCTTCATGTAGCGCTGCATGTGGGTCTGCCCGGTCTTCATGGTCAGGCCCTTCTGCATGAAGGCGCCCATGTTGATCGGACCCGTGGGACCCGCGAACACGCCCGGCAGCGACACGATGCCGCCGGGCCGGCAGGCCATGATCGCCTGGTTCAGCGCGAATGGGCGTTCCAGGCTGACGGTGTGGCTCATCACGCTGGAGATGGCGCCCGCGATCCCGGACGCGCCGTGGCTTTCCATGCCCACTGCCTCGATCACCGCGTCCGGCCCCTGGCCGTGCGTCATTTCCATGATCCGGGCCTGTAGGTCGCCCTCAGCGTAGTCGATGGTTTCGGCACCCGCTTCCCGCGCCAGCGCCAGGCGCTCCGGCACGGTGTCAATGGCGATGACCCGCTTGGCGCCCAAGAGGATGCAACACTTCACAGTCAGCACGCCGATGGGGCCGCAGCCCCAGACGGCGATGGTGTCCTCCGGCGTGATCTCGCAATGCTCGGCCGCCATGTAGGCGGTGGGGAAGATGTCGGACAGGAACAGCACCTGCTCGTCCGAGAGGCTGTCCGGCACCTTGATCGGCCCCACGTCGGCGTAGGGCACGCGAACGTACTGCGCCTGGCCGCCGGGGAAGCCGCCGGTGATGTGGGAATAGCCGAACAGCCCGGCCAGCGGATAGCCATACACCTTGGCCTGCATCTCGGCGTTGGGATTGGTGCGCTCGCAGGCCGACCAGTTGCCCCACTTGCATTGCCGGCACTCGCCGCAGCAGATGGTGAACGGCACCACCACGCGGTCGCCGATCTTGAGTTTGCTGTTGTCTTTGCCGACCTCCACCACCTCGCCCATGCACTCGTGGCCGAGCACGTCGCCCTGTTCCATGGTCGGCACGAAGCCGCCCATCAGGTGCAGGTCAGAGCCGCAGATGGCGCAGACGGACACCTTGATGATCGCGTCGCGGCCTTCCTGGATGGTGGGATCCGGCACGGTCTCGCAGCGTATGTCTTCCTTGCCGTTCCAAATCAGTGCGCGCATGGCCAGAGTCCTCGAAATGGCGGTTCGATGACAACCCGGCACGCCCGCGCGGGATGCCGGAACCTGCAATGAACATCGCGTGACCGCCCGCGGCGGCGTCCGCGTGCCGCCTCACCGGGGAGGCGCGGCGCCCGGCGGCCTTTGGCAGTCGATGAGCGCCGGGGCGCCCGCGGGCGCCCCGGGCACGCCGGCGGGCGCGGCGGTGCTGGAGTACGCGCAGTCCCGCACCACGCCGTCCTCCCGGAAGGATACGGCCAAGCTGACGGCCTGCGGGTCCGCCCGCAGCGCGTCCGCGCCCGCGAGGCCAAGGCCGGACCCGATCAGGCCCACATAGGGCACGAACGCGCCCGCCACCCCGGACGCGGCCGACACCCCGGTCATCCAGCCGCGGTCCCCCGGGTCGC
The DNA here is from genome assembly GCA_964236415.1 of uncultured Acetobacteraceae bacterium. Classification (GTDB taxonomy): domain Bacteria; phylum Pseudomonadota; class Alphaproteobacteria; order Acetobacterales; family Acetobacteraceae; genus CAHJXG01. The sequence continues at coordinate 7,977 of CAXSEX010000117.1, forward strand.
CGGTCCTCGCCTCGTAAACCCAAGCCTCGCCGCCTGCGCTCCGCTCCGTGCGGCTGGGCTGCCCCAGGGCGGCGAACACGTCGGCGCGGGACGAGCGCCCGACGGTGACGGCCCCCACCTTGCCGGGATCCAGGACCGCGGAAGGGGCCGCGCGTTGGGAACATGCGGCGGCGAGCAGCAGCGGCCCCGCCAAGGCCATCGCCAGCCTCAAACCCCGGCAGGCGCCACGTTCCACATCGTCAACCATGGTACCCCAACCCGCAGCGGCAGTCGTCGTCAGATGGCGCCGCGCGCGCCCATTGCCAGCCGCCGCCCGATCACGCCGCTGCCGGGGTGGGGTGGGTCACAGCCCCGTGCGGCCTTCCAGCACCTCCAGCGCGTCCGCGACTAGCCGGTTCTCCGCGGCGGCGGCGCGGAACGTTTCGACGGCCCAGCCGAACAGCGGCGTCCCTGCGCGGTGGGCCTGGCAGTCAAGCCCTTCGGCGCTGACGCGGTAGGCGTCCGCCGTGGCGCCGTGCCGCCGGGCGGCGCGGGCGCGGGCGACGATGTGATCGGCCGTGCGCCATACGTGTTCGCTGAGTTGCGCGACCACGGCGAAGCGGACAGCGTTGGGGGTCGGGTGCTTCATGGATGCCTCCAAGCGTTTGCGATGCCGCAGGGATGCCGGGGCGGGCTGGCGGCGTCTGTGGCAAAAGTCACCTTGAGCGCGCTGAAAGAATCGGTGCCGCTCGCGCCTGGTGTCCTCGACGACGAACCGACCGTCAGGCGGCCCCACGCCGGCCGCCAAGCGGGCACGCTTCGCAGGATGGTGCTCAGCCATGGCTGTTCCTCCAGCCATGCCCGAAGGGCACGCGCCAAACATCCGCGCGCCAGAACAGCAAAAGGAGAGCCGACGGCGTCACGAGCGCGGCAGCGAGGCCGCCATACACGCCCTTGAACAGCAGCGTGGCGCCGGTCAGGCCCTTCCCGCCCGTCAGCGCCGGCACCGCGCCGGCGAGCAACACCCCGAGCGCGGCGGACGCCGCCGCCAGGAGCAGCGAAACGGCTATGATCCCCATCACGGCCGGGCGGCCGCAGCCCAAAAGGTCCCGGCGCTTGCCCCCAAGCTGCCGCCGGTGCGTCAGCAACGACGGGACAAGCGCGCTCATGAAGGCGCCCATGAACAACGGCAGCACGGCGCCGGCCAGGCCGGAAGCGTTCCCGGGCGTCCCCTGGCCGCCGGCCGACAGGGCAGCCGGCACGACGCTCATGGCGACGTTGACGACGATGCTGGCCGCCGTCTCGGCGGCGATGTAGCGCGCCGCGTCCAAGCGGCTCATTCCGCCGCTGCCCCAACCGGGCCGACGCCCATCCGCCCCAGGAGGCGGTCGTGCCGGACGAACTGGTGGTGGAGCGCCGCGCCGACGTGCAGGCAGAGCAGCCCGGCCATCGCCGCCGCGCCGGCCGCATGAACCGTCATCGGCCTGAAGTGCCAGAAGTCCGGCAACGGTCCCGGGGCGCCTGCGAACAGGACGGCGCCCGCCCCGGACAGGGCCATCAGCGCGGTCCCGCTGGCGCCCATGGCAAGCGTCGCGAGGGTGAGCAGCGCATGGACCGAGCGGGACGCGACGGATTGCCAATGCGGCTGCCCGGCAGGCTCGTCCGGCCTCCTGTCGAAGAACCGCCAGCCGATCCGCGCGATGGTCAACGCCAGGGTGAACAGCCCGAGCGGCGCGTGGGCCTGGAGCAAGGCCGCCTTTGGCGCGGAAGCGCCGGAGGCCGCCGCGGCGAGGCCCAACGCCAGCAGGACCAGGATCGCGGCGGCAGACATCCAGTGAAGCGCCGCCTGGACGGAGCCGTACCGGAGAGCGTCGCCTTTCAGCGTCATGGGAAGTCTCCTTGTTCCGATGTTCAACCAGTGCTACATAGCATGGTATATGATATCATAGCGTGCTATGTAATGTGGTCAAGAGACTCGTCCATCGGCTATCTCATGAACTGGGCCGCGCGGCTGTCCCGGCGGCTGGCCGACCGCCGGCTGGAGCCTCTGGGCCTGTCCTCCGGGCACTTGCCGGTGCTGAACGCCCTTATCGCGAACGGGGCCATGTCGCAGCGGGCGTTGGCGGAGCATGCCGACATCGAGCAGCCGACCATGGCGGCGACGCTTGCCCGGATGGAGCGGGACGGCATCATCGGGCGCCAGCCTGACCCGCACGACAAGCGCGTCGCGCTGTTCTCGCTCACCCCGGCGACCCGGGAGAAGATCGGGGCGCTGGAAGCGACGGTTAAGCGCTTGACTGCCGACGCCTTGTCCGGCCTTCCCGAAGAGGACCGCGACCGCTTCCGCCACATGCTGCGGACGGTTATCGCGACGATGGAGCAGAAATGCCAGGGCTAGGCTGGGCACCGGTTGCGGCGACCACCCTCGGCTCCGGCTCCCGGCAGCATCGGCTGCGCGCCGCAGCCGCGGCACGGGCTGCCCAAACGCGGAGGGCTACTCGCCGCCGGGTCCGGGCGGCCACAGCCAGGCCGCGCCGCGCACGCCGCTGCTGTCGCCGTGGTGGTGGCACAGCACGCGGGTCGTCAGCGCGTCGCTGAACACGTAGTGCGCGAGCAAGGGCGGCACGCGCTCGTACAGGTGCGCCATGTTGGACACGCCGCCGCCGAGCACGATCACGTCGGGGTCCAGGATGTTGACCACCACAGCCAAGCCCCGCGCCAGCCGGTCGGCGTGCCGGTCGATGGCCGCGACGGCGGCAGGGTCGCCCGCTTCCGCCCGGCGCCCCGCCGTTGCGGCGTTCGGGGCGCCGCAGGACCGGGCAAGTCCGGTGCCGGACAGGTAAAGCTCCAGGCAGCCGATCTGGCCGCACCAGCAGGGGGGCTGCGGCCACTCGT
>CAXSEX010000118.1:0-10824 GCA_964236415.1 uncultured Acetobacteraceae bacterium
CCATCACCCTGCCGTGCGGCATCGACGCGGCCGGCCTGCCGCTCAGCCTGCAGCTTGTCGGTCCCGCTGTGTCGGAGGCGCTGCTATGCCGCGCCGGCCATGCCTTCCAGCAGCGCACGGATTGGCACGTCCGGCGCCCGCCGGAGCCGTAGGCGCGGCTACAAGTACGGCTGGGCCATCCGGCACTCACCGCTCATCGCGGCCGCTGCCCGGGGTGGCTGCCCGCCCGCTGCGGGAAGAACAGGATGCCCGCGACGATCAGGGCCGTGAGCACGGTCGAGGCGGAGAACCGGCCCAGCGCCAAGCCGCCCCCGGCGACGGGCTTGTCGAGCAGGTCGCCCACCGTGGCCCCGAGCGGGCGCGTGAGGATGAAGGCGGCCCAGAACAGCAGGGTGCGCGACACGGCCGTGTAGAAGCAAAGCACCGCCACCACTGCGAGCGCCGCCGCGAACACCAGCGCCCCGCCCTCGTATCCCAGCCCGGTGTCGTCGGCCATCCAGTCGCCGAGCGCCGTGCCCAGGGTTTGCGAGAACATGATGGTCGCCCAGTAGAACACCTCGGCCTTGGGCGACGTGACGCTGTCCACCGAAACCGACCCGAGCGACCGGTGCCACAGGCCGAGCGTCGCCATGAGCAGGACGAACAGGATCGACGACCCGCCGACGTAGCCGACGCCCAGCGAGCGGTCGAAGAAGTCGGCCAGCGTCGTGTCCGCCGTCGTGGTGGCCACGATCACCGCCCAGTATAGGAACGGGTGGAACCGCTTGGCCGCGATCTGGGCCGCGACGGCGACGATGAAGATCGTGGCGAACAGGGCGGTGCCGAGCAGGTATCCCCAGCCCAGCGTCATCGTCACCGCGTCCCCGCCGGTTTCGCCCAGCGTGGTCGCGAGGATCTTGATGATCCAGAAGCCGAAGGTGACTTCGGGCACCTTGCTCAAGCTGCGTTCGGCGATCCTGTTCATCGTTCCTCCGGCGGGGCTGGGGAACCCTGTTTACCAGCTTTCTAAGGCAGCCGCGGGGCGGCGCGCTGCGGCCATGGCTGATCACCTAGCCGTGAGAGTTCATGCCCACCCGTTCGGCATAGGCTGCCGAAGGCGACAAAGGTGGATGTTCATTGATCCCGAAAACGGCAACGGCGGACCTGCGCCGCGACGCGGGGCCGGGTGCGGCCGAGCGCGGCTTCACGCTGATCGAGGTGCTCATCGCGTTCCTCATCGCCGCGGCGGCGGCCGGCGCCCTCGTGCACGCCGCGACGGGCGCGGTCGCCGCGTCCCGTGCAGCCGGCCGCTACGACGAGGCGGTGGCCCGGGCGGAGTCGCATCTTGCCAGCCTGGCCGCGGCGCCTTTCGGCGAGGGGGACCGCCAGGGCGACGAGGGCGACGTCTTCCATTGGCACGTGCAGGTCGCGGCGGCTGGCACCGTCCAGCTCACCGGCGGGAACAGCGCCATGCCTGCAGGGATGGTCACGCTGTATCGCATCGCCGTCACCCTGTCCTGGCGCGACGGCGGCGCCCGCCGCGCCGTGCGGCTCGACGGCGCCCGGCTTGGCCCGGTCGGGTGAGCGCTGGCTTGGCCGGCCGCAGCGCCGGGTTCACCCTGCTGGAAGTCCTGGTCGGCCTGCTGATCCTGGGCTTGGTCGTGTCCGGCCTGGCCGGGAGCACGCGGTTCGGCCTGATGGCGGCGGGAACGCAGTCGAGGATCGCCTCGGGGCATGAGGAGCTTGAGCCGGCAGACCGCCTGCTGCGCCGGCTGGTGGCGGGCATGGCGCTGCCGAACGACGGGCGGCAGCCCGGGCTGGTCGGCGACCGCACGGGCTTCGCGTGCCTGACGCGGGCGCCGGCGGCGCAAGCGCCCGGCCTGGCCGCCCGGGTGGATGCGTTCGTGGCGGTCAACGACGCCCGCCAGCTCGTCCTGCGCTGGTCCCCGCATCGGCATGCGGAGCGCCTCGCGCCCCGCGTCCCTCCGGCCGAGGAGGTGCTGCTGCAGGGGATCGACCGGCTGGAGGTCAGCTACCTGTCGCCCGACCGGGGCGGTTGGCTCGCGTCCTGGAACCGGACGGATCTGCCGGGCTTGATCCGCATCCGGCTGCTGTTCCCGCCGGGCGACCCGCGCCATTGGCCCCCGATCATCGCCGCCACGGAGCAAGGCCGTGCGCAAGCGGAGCCGGGCGGTTAGGCGCGGCGCGCGGCGCGCGGCGGCCGAGCGCGGCTTCGCGCTTCTGGTTGTGCTGTGGTGGACGGCGCTGCTGGCGCTGCTGGGCACGCAGCTTGCGACGGCGGGACGCCTGGAAGCCCAGCGCGCGGGCAACCTGCGCTCGGCGGCGGCCGCGCGGGCGGCGGCGGACGGCGCCTTGCAGGAGGCGGTGTTCCACCTTCTCGACGGCTCGCCCGCCGGCTGGGCGGCGGACGGCGCCACCCACGCCATCCCCGTCAGAGGCGGGCTTGCCCGTGTGGAGGTCCGGAGCGAGGCGGCAAAGGTCGGGCTGAACCAAGCGTCGCCCGGCCTTCTCGCCGCCTTGCTGACCCGGCTGGGGACGGGTCCGCGCCAAGCGGCCGCCCTGGCCGACGCGATCCTCGATTGGCGCACCGCCACGCCCCAGCGGCGGGCGCTGGGCGCCAAGGCGCCGGAGTACCGGGCGGCGGGACAGGACTACGCCCCGCCGAACAGCGATTTCGAGACCCTTGACGAGCTGCGGCTGGTGCGCGGCATGACGCCGGAGATCATGGCGCGCCTCGCGCCCTATGTGTCGGTTTACCAGTTCGGCGATCCCGACCTTGCGCTTGCCGATGCGGTCGTGCGGCTCGCAAGCGCGGACTCCGGCGACGTGGCGGGCGAGGGGGCCGAACGCGCCGGGCCGGGCGCCGCGCCGGTCGTGACGGTCACGGTTTCGGTCGAGATGGCGGGCGGCGCACGGGCGGCGCGGCGCACCGTCGTGCGCTTGGCGCCCGACGCGGCGCGGCGCCCGTTCCAGATCCTGGACGGGGAGTGAGGCCGCCGGGCAAGTATCGCCGCCGCTTTTCCCCACCAATTTTGTGACGGAACCCATCGTTGACGCGGGCGACGCCGTACGGTCAAGTCGGGCAGGCCACAAGCAGGCAACCAAGGGCTGCGCCTCGGCGAGGTGTTTGGCTTTCATCAGAAAGTAACAAGGGAACGTCTGAGATGCTCAAGGATATATGCTCGATCCGCCGGCTCTGGCTATCTGGCGCGGCGGCGTCGCTGATGGCGGCGGGGCTTGCCGCCGGCGCCGCAAGGGCTGCGGAGCCGAGCCTGGACGCCCGCCTGCAGCAGCTGCTGCAATCCCGGGAAAGCGCTACCTATTCGCGCGTGGCTGCGATCAAGATCCCAGGCCAGCCCTTGTCGGTGTTCGACATCAGCTTCGTGGACCCGGTGCTGCCCTTCTACTACCTCGCGGACCGTTCCAACGCCGCCCTCGACATCATCGACACGCGCAGCAACGCCGTGGTGGGCCAGGTGGGCGGCTTCGTCGGCGTGCGGACCGATCCCGCGACCGGGGCGACGAGCACCGCCATCTCCGGTCCCGACGGCGTGCAGCTGGTCGGGCTGGGCGAGGTCTGGGTCGGCGACGGCGACAGCAGCGTGAAGGTGGTGGACGTTTTCACCCAGAAGGTCGTGGCCACGATCTCCACGACGCTTGACGGCCAGACCGCCGACCAGGACAAGCGCGCCGACGAGATGTCCTACGACCCCCGGGACCAGATCCTCGTCGTGGCCAACAACGCCGCCGTGCCGCCCTACGTCACGATGGTCTCGACCCGGCCGAGCGACCGCCGCGTCCTCGGCCACCTGATCTACAGCGACGCCGCCGGCGTCGAGCAGTCCGTTTACAACCCGGCGAACGGCTTGTTCTACGTCAACCTGACCCAGGTGGGGGACGATCCGAACTCGGGCGCGGTGTCTATCGTGGACCCGCGCCGGATGGTGGAGGTCGGGCGCTTCCCCGTCACCGGCTGCAACGGCGCCGGGCTGGCGCTGGCGCCGGGGCAGAAGCTGCTGGTCGGGTGCTCGCTGACCAACAACTCGCAGATCATCAGCGCCCGCGACGGCTCGCTGCTGGCCGAGTTCCCGCAGGTCTCGGGATCGGACGAGGTATGGTATAACTCGGGGGAGGGCCGGTTCTACCTTGCGGCCCGCACCAACCCGGCAGCAGCGGGCGGCCCGTCGCTCGGCGTCATCGACGCGCTCACGAACCAGTTCGTCACGAACGTGCCCACCGACGCCAGCGCCCATTCCGTCGCCGCGGACCGCCGGACCAACAATGTCTTCGTTCCCTTGGGGCCGATCCCCAACGATCCCGAGTGCAGCGCCGGGTGCGTCGCCGTTTACAAGGCGCAGCCGCAGGCGGGCAGCGCCGCGAGCGGCATCGAGCGGTTCGTGTCCGAGCTGTCCGGCTCCAAGTAAACCCGGCCGCATCGGCGGCAAGCTGGGCCGGGCGCAGCGGGCCGCCCCGTGCCGGGATACCCGCTGCGCGTCCTGAGCTGGAACCTGCTGCGGCGGCGCGGCGCGGGGGTGGAGGACATCCGCCGCTTGGTCGAGGCGCATCGTCCCGACCTGGTGCTGCTGCAGGAGGCGACGGCCGCGATTGATGCGCTGCCGGAGGCGCTCGGCGGCAGCTATGCCCGCCGCGAGATGGAAGGGCGCGGCCACGGCCCGGCTGCCTGGAGCCTGCGCCCGTTCACGGCGGGAACGGTGCCGCTGCCTCCCGCCGCGCGCCTCGATTTTCCGGTTCCGGTGCGGCGGCGGCTCACCGGCCGCATTGCCCTGGTCGTTCGCCTGGATGGCATCGAGATTGCGAACGTGCACCTGGACCACGGCCAGCTTGCCAACCGCCGCCAGCTTCGGCACCTGCTCGACCAGCGCCCGCGGCTCCATGCGGTGATCGGCGACTACAATGCGCTGGGTGCTGTGAGGCTGCCCGGCTTCGCCGATGTCGGGCCGCGTCGCGCCACGCACCGGGCCAAGGGCGTCGTGCCGCTGCGCCTCGACCGTTGCCTGGCGCGCGGCCTGCGCGGCGAGGCTGCGAGGGCACTCGCATATGGGGCGTCCGATCACCGGCCGATCCTCGTCGATCTCGTGCCGGATGGAGGGGTGATCTGATGGGTGAGGCACGGCGTTCCCGTGGCCGTCGCTGGACGCGGCTTATGGGGCTGGACGCTCCGGATGGGGTGGGATTCGAACCCACGGTGGGCTTGCACCCACGGCGGTTTTCAAGACCGCTGCCTTAAACCGCTCGGCCACCCATCCACGTCGCTTGGCGTCCTCCCTAACCGTTGACCAGTGGTTTATCAAGGTGCGACGAAGGCCCGGCTGCGTGGGTGGCGTTCTTGGGGAGGATCAAGGATGGCGCGAGTTGCATCGGCGAAGCGCGCCCTGTCGGCAGCGTTGGTGCTGCTTTGTGCGCCGGTGCAAGCCGCGCCGCCCGATCCCTACGACGCGCTGTCCCGCCTTGTCGGCCATAGCAAGGCCGAGCTGATCCAGCGGTTCGGCCAACCCGCCGATACGGTCACCACCATCGACGGGGAGCGCCTGTTCTACGAGACGCTGGACACCGGCCGGGTCGGCGGCGTGAGCGGGCGGAACACGCGCGCCGGCGGACCCGGCGGTTTCGGCCAGTTCCCAGGCGGCTACTCCTTCCGCTGCAAGACCGAAGTGGTGATCGCGGACGGCCGCGTGCGGGCGTTCAACCGGAGCGGCAACGACTGCCATTGACCCCGAGGCAGCGTCCAGCCGGCGCAGCGCAGGCCAGGCTGGAAATGAGAATGCCAATCATTTACACCATTGCACTCTCGTCTTGACTGCCCAATGCCTGGCCCTAATTGCATAGCCCATGCGCAACTTCTCTGAACTGACCGAACGCGACTTGCTCGCCCTTGCCATTTCCAGCGAGGAGGAGGACGGCCGCGTGTATGCCGACTTCGCCCACGACCTGCGGGACGAGTACCCCGGCAGCGCCCAGATGTTCGCCGACATGGCGGCCGAGGAGAACGAGCACCGCCGCAAGCTGATCGACGTGTTCGCGGAGCGGTTCGGTTCCCACATCCCGCTTGTGCAGCGCCAGGATGTGCGGGGCTGGGTGCAGCGCAGGCCGGCCTGGCAGGTGCGCGCCTTGGGCATCGAGGCCGTGCGCCGGCACGCGCAGCAGATGGAGCAGGACGCCGGGCGCTTCTATCACAAGGCGGCGTCCCGGACCACGGACGCCGGCATCCGCAAGCTGCTCGGCGACCTCGCGGAGGCCGAACTGGCGCACGAGCATTCCGCCGGGGAGATCGAGCAGAAGCGCCTGCCCGGCGAAACCCGCGTGACCGAGAACGACAACGCCCGCAAGCGGTTCGTGCTGCAGGTCATCCAGCCCGGCCTTGTCGGGCTGATGGACGGCTCCGTATCCACGCTCGCCCCGGTGTTCGCCGCCGCCTTTGCGACCCACAACTCCTGGAACGCCTTCCTGGTGGGCATGGCCGCCTCGCTCGGCGCCGGGATCTCGATGGGCTTCGCGGAGGCGCTGGCGGACGACGGCAAGCTGTCGGGCCGCGGCACGCCCTTTCTGCGCGGCCTGGTCTGCGGCCTGATGACGGTCGCGGGCGGCATCGGCCACACGCTGCCTTACCTGATCCAGGACTTCGTCACCGCGACGGTGCTGGCGGGCGTCGTAGTGGTGATCGAGCTAGCGACGATTGCCTGGATTCAGTGGAAGTACATGGACACCGCGCCGCTGTCCGCCGCCGCCAAGGTGATGCTGGGTGGCGCGTTGGTCCTGGCGACCGGCATCCTGATCGGCAGCGCGTAGGGATGGGGGCGGTGGCGACCCGGCTGACCCCTGACCTCGCGGACTGCTTCGCAGCCACAGCACTCGGCCATGTCACCCGCGAGTATCCGAACAAGCTTGATCACGTGATGGCCGGGCCGGCGGACGCCCAGGGGCCGCGCGACCTGCATCCGGTGTTCTACGGCAGCTTCGACTGGCACTCCTGCGTGCACGGCTACTGGATGCTGGCGACCCTATACCGCCGCTTTCCCGCGATGCCGCAGGCGCCGGCGGTCCGCGCCCTGTTCGACGAGCACCTCACGCCAAGCTGGGTGGCCGGCGAGTGCGCCTACCTCGACCGCCCCGGGGCGCGGGGGTTTGAGCGTCCGTACGGCTGGGCCTGGCTGCTCAAGCTGGCGTCCGAGCTGGCGCTGCACGAAACGCCGGAGGGGCGGGCCTGGTCCGCCGCCCTCCATCCGCTCGCCCACGCCTTTGCCGCGCGCTTCACGGCGTTCCTGCCGCTTGCCACCTACCCGGTGCGCGCCGGCGTGCACAGCAGCACGGCGTTCGCCGTCCGGCTCGCGCTCGATTACCCGGACGCGGCGCTCCGCGGCATGCTCACGGACGCCGCCCGGCGCTGGTACGCGCAGGACGCCGACTGCCAGGCCTGGGAACCAGGCGGCGACGAGTTCCTGTCGCCCGCGCTGATCGAGGCGGAGTGCATGCGCGCGGCCCTGCCAGGCAACGAGTTCGGCCCCTGGTTCGCCCGCTTCCTGCCGCGCCTGGCGCAGGGGCAGCCGGCGACGCTGCTGACCCCCGCCATCGTCAGCGACCGGAGCGACGGCAAGATCGCGCATCTCGACGGCCTGAACCTCAGCCGCGCCTGGTGCTGGCGCGCGCTGGCCCCATTCACCCCCGACCCGGACGCAGCACGGCGCACCGCCGCGGCGCACATCGACGCCAGCCTGCCGCACGTCAGCGGCGACTACATGGGCGAGCATTGGCTGGCGAGCTTCGCCGTGCTGGCGCTGGAGGCTGCCTAGGACCAACAATGGTCTATAGGCCGGTGCCGCCGTGGCCGGGGTGCAGGCAATGCTCGTGCGAATGGTCGGCGAGCACCTGGATCACCCGGCACGCCCCGACCTTGCCGTGCCCGCAGGCATCCACCATGCGCGCCAATTCGGCTTCCAGCGCCTGCAGCCGGGCGATGCGGCTGCGCACGGCGGCCAGGTGCTGGCGCGCGATGGCGTCGGCCTCGTCGCACGGGCGGTCCGGGTCGTCGGACAGGCGCAGGAGCGCCCGAACGTCGTCCAGCGGGAAGCCCAGCTCGCGCGCATGCCGGATGAAGGCCAAGCGGTCCAGGTGCGCCTGCGTGTAGGCCCGGTGCCCGCCTTCCGTGCGGGCGGGGGGCGGCATGGTTCCGTCCCGCTCGTACCAGCGGATCAACTCCACCTTGGTGCCGGTCTGCCGGGCCAGGTCGCCAATCGCGTAAGTGGCCGTACTCATCGTCCGCTCCCTTCCAACCCTGGCGCAACATCGCCTGATATAGTGCTTGCACCTTTAGCGGCTACAGGTCTTACGAGGGTGTCCGGTGGCTGGAGGGAAGCATCATGCCGGACGGAGCGGACCACGCGGGCGAGGCCATGACCTGGCGGGTCGGCGGCATGGACTGCGCGTCCTGTGCCGCGAAGGTCGAGCGGGCCGTGTCCAGGCTGCCCGGGGTTCAAGACATCCAGGTGAACCTGATGGCGGAAACACTGACCGCACGGCTCGGCGCGGGCAGCGATCCCGCGGCCGTCGCGGACACGGTGGGCACCCTGGGCTACACGGCGACGCTGCGGCAGGGTCCGGACGCGGCGCCGCAGGCCCGCACCAGTCATGACCATTCAGGCCACAGCCACGGCCCGCATAAGCATGACGACGAGCCGGGCGTGCCCCTTCGATCGCCTTCGGCGATCGTCCCTCCGGGGGAGCTTCGCTGGTGGCGCACCGGCAAGGCCCGGCTGACCTGGCGCTTGGCCGTGCTGGTCGCCGCCGCCTACGCCGTTTCGCTGCTGGTCCCGGCGGCGGGCGGCTCCGTGTTTGCCGCCGCCACCCTGGCCGCCGTGTTCCCCTTCGCGCGCCGCGCCTGGGCGCTGGCCCGTGCCGGCAGCCCGTTCTCCATCGAGACGCTGATGGCCGTGGCCGCCCTTGGCGCCGTGCTGATCGGCGCCTCGGAGGAGGCCGCCGCCGTCGTGCTGCTGTTCGCGGTCGGCGAGATGCTGGAAGGCGTCGCGGCCGGCCAGGCCCGGTCCGGCATCAAGGCCCTGGCTGACCTGATGCCCCGCACGGCGCGCGTCGAGCGCGGCGGCAAGGCCGTGGACCTGCCGGCCGACCGCCTCGCCCTTGGCGACATCGTGCAGGCCCGACCGGGAGACCGCATCCCGTGCGACGGCGTGATCATCGAGGGGCAGTCCGCCGTGGACGAAAGCCCCGTCACCGGGGAAAGCGTGCCCGTGGCGCGCGGACCCGGCGATCCCGTGATGGCCGGCTCGGTCAACGCCTCCGCCCTGCTGCGCGTCCGCGTGACCGCGACCGCCGCCGACAACACCCTCAGCCGCATCGTGCGCATGGTGGAGAACGCCACGGCGAGCCGCGCGCCGACGCAGCGGTTCATCGAGCAGTTCAGCGCCTGGTGGACGCCGGCCGCGATGGCGGTGGCCGTGCTGGTCATCCTGGTCCCGCCGCTGCTGCTGGGCGGCGATTGGGCAACGTGGGTGTATCGCGGCCTGGCCGTGCTGCTGATCGCCTGTCCCTGCGCGCTGGTCATCTCGGTGCCGGCTGCCATGGCGTCGGGCCTGTCGGCCGGGGCGCGGCGCGGCCTGCTGGTCAAGGGCGGCGCGGCGCTGGAGGCGATGGGCCGGGCGGCGACGGTTGCGTTCGACAAGACGGGCACGCTGACGGCCGGGCAGCCGCGCGTGACCGACCTGCTGACCGTGGACGGCGTGGAAGAGGCGGCGTTGCTGCGCCTGGCTGCGGGCGTTGAGGCGGGGAGTGCCCATCCGCTCGCCCTCGCCGTGCTGCATGCGGCCGAGGCCCGCGGCGTGGAGCTGCCCCCGGCGACCGAGGCGGCGGCCATCCCGGGCCGGGCCGCGACGGCGCTGATCGAGGGGGCGTGGGTCACGGTCGGCAGCCCCGTCCACGCCGCGGAGCAGGGCGCCGACCTGTCGGGCCTCGCCATTCCCATCGCCGCGTTCGAGGAGCAGGGCAAGACCGCCGTGGTCGTGCTGCGCGACGGCCGTGCGCTTGGCGTGCTGGCGCTCCGCGATGAACCCCGGGCAGATGCGCGCGACGCCATCGCCAGGCTGGGTGGCATGGGCGTGGCCTCGGTCATGCTGACGGGCGACAACGAGCGCACCGGGCGGGCGGTGGCCGGGGCGCTCGGCCTGGACGTGCGGGCCGGGCTGCTGCCGGAGCAGAAGCTGCGGGAGATCGAGGCGCTCAAGGCGCGCGGCCCCGTGGTGATGGTCGGCGACGGCATCAACGACGCGCCCGCCTTGGCTGCGGCCAGCGTGGGCGTCGCCATGGGCGGGGGCACGGCGGTGGCGCTGGAGACGGCCGATGCCGCGCTGCTGCATGGGCGGGTTTCGGGCGTGGTCGAGCTGGTGGCGCTGTCCCGCGCCACGCTGGCCAACATCAGGCAGAACGTGGCCGTGGCCGTGGGACTCAAGCTGGTGTTCCTCCTGACCACGCTTGCCGGCGTGACGGGCTTGTGGCCGGCCATCCTCGCCGACACCGGGGCGACCGTGCTGGTCACGCTGAACGCGCTGCGCCTGCTGGGCTGGACGGGCCAGCCAGTCGCGTTGGAACCCGGAGGCGGTCCATCCCGTTCGCAGACCCATGCTGACGCGCGCCGCCCTCGAACAGCTTGACCGCGACGACCCGCTCGCGCCGTTCCGCGGGCGCTTCGCCCTGCCGCCTGGGGTCGTCTATCTCGACGGCAACTCGCTCGGTGCGCTGCCGCGCGCGACGCCGGGCCGCATCGCGGAGGTGATGGCGCGCGAGTGGGGGGGGGGGCTG
>CAXSEX010000119.1:0-10808 GCA_964236415.1 uncultured Acetobacteraceae bacterium
GTTGTTTTATTATGGCCGCCCCATGCGCGCCCGGGTGGCCGCGACGCTGCTGCGCGGCCAAGTCGTGTGGAATAGCGAGACCGTGCTGGCCCGGCCCGGCACTGGCCAGTTCGTCGCCCGGGGCGCACGCTGATGGCGCGGACCGTCACCGTCGCCGCGGCTCAGATGGGTCCGGTGCAGCGCGCGGACAGCCGCGCCCAAACGATGGGCCGCATCGTGGCGTTGCTAGAGCAGGCGGCGGCGCGCGGCGCGCGGCTGGTGGTGTTTCCCGAACTGGCCTTCACCACCTTCTTCCCTCGCTGGCTGCTGACGCCGGAGGAACTGGACGCATTCACCGAACCCGCCATGCCGAACCCGGCGGTGCAGCCGCTGTTCGACCGGGCGCGCAGCCTCGGCGTGGGCTTCAGCATCGGCTACGCCGAGCGCGCCGGAGAGAAGCTGTTCAACAGCGCGGTCCTGGTCGCGCCCGATGGCCGCACGCTCGGCACATATCGAAAAGTCCACCTGCCCGGCTCGGTCGAGCCGCGGCCCGGTGACCGGTTCCAGCAGTTAGAGAAACGCTACTTCGCTTATGGCGACCACGGCTTCCCCGCCTGGCGTGGCCCGGCGTCACTCGGCGGCGGCGTGCTCGGCATGCTGATCTGCAACGACCGCCGCTGGCCGGAAGCGTGGCGGATGCTGGGGCTGCAAGGGGTCGAGCTGGTGTGCTGCGGCTACAACTCCGCCGCCTACGACCCGAACGGCGGCACGACGGAAGACGCGGCGCTACGCAGCTTTCATTCCCGGCTGGTGGTCCAGGCCAACACCTACATGAACGCGACCTGGGCGGTGGCAGTCGCCAAGGCTGGGACCGAGGACGGGGCGGGCCTGATCGGCGGCTCCTGCATCGTCGATCCCAACGGCGTGATCGTGGCGGAAGCCGCGGGACTGGATGACGAGGTGGTATTGGCCGAATGCGACCTCGACGCCTGCCGCCAAGGAAAGGACAAGATGTTCAACTTCGCCGCCCACCGCCGCCCCGAATGGTACGGCGCCATCGCCGCGCAGACCGGCGCCGTGCCGCCGCCGGCGCTTGAGGAGGCCGCGCAATAATGCCCCGCACCGTCACCGTCGCCGCCGCGCAGCTCGGCCCCATCCAGCGCGCCGAACCCCGCGCCGCCGCCGTGGGCCGCATGGTGCGGCTGATGGAGCGCGCCCACGCCCGCGGCGTGCAGGTCGTTGTGTTCCCCGAGTTGGCGCTGACCACCTTCTTCCCCCGCCACTACCACGCCGACCGCGCCGAGGCGGACCATTGGTTCGAGACCGCCATGCCGTCGAACGAGACCGCGCCGCTGTTCGAGGCGGCCCGGCGCTTCGGCATCGCCTTCCACCTGGGCTACGCCGAGCGCACGCCGGACGGGCGGCATTTCAACACCGCCATCCTGGTCAGCCCCGCCGGCGAGGTCATGCTGAAGTATCGGAAAGTCCACCTGCCCGGCCACGCCGAGCACGACCCGGCACGCCAGGTGCAGCACCTGGAAAAGCGGTATTTCGACGTGGGCGACCTAGGCTTCCCCGTGATGCGCGCGCCCTTGGGCGGCATGCCGGTGAACGCCGGGCTGATGATCTGCAACGACCGTCGCTGGCCGGAAGCCTGGCGCGTCCTGGGCCTGCAATCGGTCGAACTGGTGATGCTGGGCTACAACACGCCGAGCACCAACCAGGACGGCCAAGGCTTCGAGGCGCACCACCTCCGGGTGTTCCACAGCCACCTGACGATCCAGGCTGGCGCGTACCAGAACGCCACCTACGCCGTCGCCACCGCGAAGGCCGGCGTGGAGGACGGGTGCGAGCTGTTCGGCCACTCGATCATCGTGAACCCGCAGGGCGAGATCCTGGCGCAGGCGACCACCTGGGACGACGAGCTGATCACCGCGGATTGCGACCTGGACCGCTGCACCCTGGGGCGCACCACCATCTTCGATTTCGACCGGCACCGGCGCCCGGAGGCGTATGGCCGTATTACGGGGCAGGCGGGCGCGGTAGCGCCGCCGGAGTGGTCGGCGACGTAGTGCCTTGTTCCAGCAGTGCCAGCCGAGTCATGGCGACGCCTTGCGCAAGCCTTCGATCCGGCACGATTGCGTCGCGGTCAGGCCGGATCGAAAACCCGTGCCAAGACGGAAGCGACAAGGCCAAGCCCGCGAGTAAATTCCTGATGTTGCTGGCCAGGGATTCGCAGTCCAGCCGACTGCGGCCGGGACTGATGGGGGTCCAGCCAGATCCAGCCGTTTGTCCAGCCGTCTCAGATCGAGTGGAGCCGCGGATCAATGGGTTGCACTCAAGCTGGTCCAGGCAATCGGAGCCGACTACATGGTATAAGCCTGCGTGGAACCTGCGTCCGATTCGAACGCTTCGGCATCGGACAGAAGGAGTGCAGCGATGAGCGACACGGACAAGAAGCACGAGCAAGCATTGGATTTGACGGAGCAGGCGCTGGAGGCGCTGGACAAGGGCGATGAGCGCCAAGCCGACCGCCTGATCGACAAGGCAAAGAAGCTTGATCCCTCGGCGCCTGAAGAGGTCGTGAAGGATCTTGGGGAGGGCTGACTGCCTCCCTCCTTCCAAGGCCCTGCTGCGCGCGGCGTTGACGGGCATCGGCGCGCACGGCCGGGGGCGGAGCGACCCGCTCTTTTCCGTCATTTGCCGCTGCAACCCCGCTGGCCAGTGTTTGCTGGTGTCGGCACCTAAAGACTGATCGAGGAACGTGCCGATGGACATGATGATGACGCGGTTGTTCGACACGTACGAGCATGCGGCCCAGGCGGTGGCCGACTTGGAGGCGAGCGGGGTCCCGCACAATGCCATCAGCTTGATCGCAAGCAACACGGACAACCGGCACGGCGGCGGCGCAGCCGTCGTCGAGGAAACCGAGCCGGCGGACGCGGTGGCCGACAGCGCCGGGACGGGCGCTTCGGTCGGGACCGTCCTCGGTGGTGGCGCTGGACTGCTGGCCGGCCTGGGCATGCTGGCCATTCCCGGCATCGGCCCGGTCGTCGCGGCCGGTTGGCTGGTCGCCACGGCGTTGGGCGCCGGCGTGGGCGCGGCGTCCGGAGGGTTGCTGGGATCGCTGGTCGGCGCCGGCGTGGCGGAAACCGACGCCCATGCCTATGCAGAGGGCGTGCGCCGCGGCGGCACGCTGGTGACGGTGCGCGCGGAGGGTAGCCAGGGCGCCATGATCGAAGCCATCTTGGCAAAGCACGCGACCGTCGATATCGGCACCAGGGCCGACGAGTACCGCCGGGGCGGCTGGAGTCGCTTTGACGAAAGCGCCCCGGCCTACACCGCCGGTGGCAGTCCCAGCATCGGCTCGACGCCGCCAACGGTGTGACGAGGCGGGGCGGCCCGGCGGAACACGGAACCGGCAACGCCACTTCTGCATGGGGGAAGCGTCGCCACCTTCCGTGCTGCGCCAGAGCACAGGTGTTGGATTGACAATGCATGATCCCCGCAGCGCAGAGATCCTGGACATCATCGCCAAGGAAACCGGCGTGGACCGTGCGCGCCTGAGCTTGGACGCCGTCATCGCCGATCTGGACATCGCCTCGCTCGACCTTGTGCAGGCGATATTCGCAATCGAGGAACGCTACAAAGTGGACATTCCAGTCGTATCGGAGCGCACGGGGGCGGAGTTCCAGACGGTTGGCGACATGGTTCAGCACGTGCTCGCGACCTTGGAAGCGGCGCCGTCGAATTCGCCCCGCCCGGATGCCAGGTAGCGTGCGGCGGCGGGTTGCCGTCACAGGGCTTGGAGCGATCTGCGCCGTGGGCGGCGACGTGCCCGCCGCATGGTCCGCGCTGAAGGCGGGGCGGAGCGGCATCGGGCCGATTGCCGGCATCCCGACGGACCGCCTTTCGGCCCGCATCGCGGCGGAAATTGCCGGCTTCAACGGCGCGGCCCACTTCGACGGCCGGCGCTTGCCGCTGCTGGACCGCTCGGCGCAGCTTGCCCTCGTCGCGGCGCGGGAAGCGGTGCAGCAGGCTGCCTTGGTGCCCGACCCCGCGCAGGCAGCGCGCCGCGGCGCGATCATGGCGGCGGCCATCGGGCAGTCCAGCCTTGATGCAGGCTACCTGGCGTTTTATGGCGAGGGAGCGAGCCGGGTCCACCCGCTGACCGTGCCGCGGGTGATGCCGAACGCCCCGGCGTCGCACTTGTCGATTGAATTCGGGCTGCGCGGACCGTGCTACGCCGTCGCGTCGGCCTGCGCGTCGGGCAACCATGCCATCGCGCTGGCGGCCGACACGATCCGCGCCGGGCGGGCGGAGGTGATCCTGGCCGGCGGGGCGGACGCCTCCATCGTCGTGGGCGTGTTCAAGTGTTGGGAAGCCCTGCGCGTGCTCAGCGCGGACACATGCCGCCCGTTCTCCCGCGACCGCACCGGGCTGGTGCTTGGCGAGGGCGCGGCCGTCCTGGTGCTGGAGGATTGGGATCATGCGCAGCGCCGCGGTGCTGCCATCCTCGCCGAGGTCGCCGGCAGCGGGATGAGCGCCGACGCCGCCGACATCACCGCGCCGGACGCCGGGGGTGCCGCCGCCGCGATGCAGGCGGCGCTCGACGACGCCGGGCTTGATGCGTCCGAGATCGGCTACGTGAACGCCCACGGCACCGGCACGCGGCTCAACGACCGGATCGAGAGCGCGGCGCTGCGCCGGGTGTTCGGCCGCCCGCCGCCGGTGTCCTCAAGCAAGAGCATGATCGGGCACTGCCTGTCCGCCGGCGGCGCGTTGGAGGCAGTGGCGACCATCATGGCGCTGCGGGACGGCGTGCTGCCGCCAACAGCCGGCTTTCGGGAAACGGACCCGGAGTGCGACGTGGACTGCGTGCCCAACGTTTCCCGCGCCGTGCCGATCCAGGCGGCGCTGTCCAACTCCTTCGCGTTCGGCGGGCTGAACGCCGTGCTGGCGTTCCGGGCGGCATGACGGCGCACATCAACCGGATCGGCACCGCCGTTCCGCCGCATGACGTGCACGAAGCGTTCGTGGCCTTCGCCCGCACCTTGCTGACCGACCGGCGTGCCTGCGCGGTGTTCGAGCGCATGGCGGAACGCGCCGGGATCGCCCACCGCTACTCCTCCTTCCAGCCCGGCGTGCCCGGCGCGGAGAAGGTCGATGCCGAGGGCTTCTACCGCCGCGGCGCGTTCCCCGGCACCGCAGCCCGGATGGCGCGCTACGAGGTGGACGCCGTGGCGCTGGCCGCGGAGGCCGTCGGGCGGCTCGGGGTCGAGCACGAGCGCATCACCCATCTGGTGGTCGCAAGCTGCACCGGGTTCACCGCGCCGGGGCTGGATCAGTTGATCGCCGACCGCCTCGGGCTGGGCGGCTCGCTGGAGCGCACGCTGGTCGGCTTCATGGGGTGCTACGCCGCCGTGCCCGCGCTGCGCGCCGCACACCATATCGTGCGGTCCGACCCGGACGCCCGGGTCTTGGTGGTCAACCTGGAACTGTGTTCGCTGCATTTGCAGGAAACGGCGGACCTGGAGCGCGTGCTGTCTTTCCTACTGTTCGGCGACGGGGCCACGGCCGCGCTGGTGACGGCGGAGGCCCACGGCATCGCGTTGCACGACTTCCACGCCAGCACGCTCCCGGATACGCAGGACCTGATCACCTGGCGCATCGGCGACCAGGGTTTCGACATGCACCTGTCCGGCAAGGTGCCGGGGCGGATCGCCGCCGCGCTGCGCCACGAGGCCGAGCGCAACGACGCCGGCGGCTTCCTGCGCGGCGGGGACGTCGCCGGCGTCGCGCATTGGGCCGTCCACGCCGGGGGACGCACGGTGCTGGACGCGGTGGAGGCCGGGCTGCGCCTGCCATCCGACGCGCTGCGGCATTCCCGGGCGGTGCTGCACGCCGTGGGCAACGTGTCCTCCGCCACGCTGATGTTCGTGCTGGCGCGCCTCCTGGCGCAGGGTGCCACGGGGCCTGGCATCGCCATGGCCTTCGGCCCTGGCCTGTGCGCCGAAACGTTCCGGTTCAGCCTGCTATGACCGACTTCCGCCAGCGCAGCCCGCAACTGGAATGGATGGACACGGAGGTCGTCAGCGCGGCCGACTTCGCGCAATGCCTGGCGGACCTCGCGGCGGTGAACAGCGTGACGCTGGCCTGGCCGCCGACCCTCGCCTTCATGCGCCGGGTGGCGCGCGGCCTGGGACCAGGCGAGCGGCTGTCGGTGCTGGATGCCGGGTTCGGGGAGGGCGACATGCTGCGCCGCATCCACCGCTGGGGCACGCGGCGCGGCTTGCGCATGGACCTGTCGGGGGTGGACCTGAACCCGTGGAGCACGGCGGCGGCGGAGGCGGCGACGCCCCCGGCCATGGGCATCCGCTACGTGACCGGCGACCTGTTCGATCTGCCGCCGAACGAAACGGATGTGGTGGTCAGCTCGCTGTTCACCCACCATTTGACAGATGCGCAAGTCGTGGAATTCCTGACCTGGATGGAGGCGCGGGCGCGGCGCGGCTGGTTCGTCAACGACCTGCATCGCCATCCCGTCGCGTTCCACGGGTTTCGCCTGCTGAGTGCCGGCGCGGGGTGGCACCGGTTCGTGCGGCATGACGGCCCCATCAGCGTGGCGCGCAGCTTCCGCTGGCGGGACTGGGACGCGCTGCTGCGGCGGGCGGGGCTGGCGGGGGTGGCGACCGTGCGCTGGCGGGTGCCGTTCCGCCTCTGCGTCAGCCGCGTTCGCTGAGGCGCCCGGGTTGCAGGCGCTGATCGCGGGTGGCGGTGTTGCCGGAGCCGCGGCGGCTTGCCTGCTGGGACCGAAGGCTATGCTGATCGAGCGCGAGGTCCAGGCGCATCACAAGATCTGCGGCGAATTCATCAGCCATGAGGCCCAATCCTACCTGGCCCGGCTGGGGATCGACCCCTTCGCTCTCGGCGCCGCCCGGATCGACGCGGTGCGATTGGTGCACGGCAACCGGGCGGCGTGCGCGGCCCTGCGGTTTCAGGGCCTGAGCCTGTCCCGCCGCGCGCTGGACGAGGCGATGCTGGCGCAGGCCGCGCAGGCCGGCGCCGAACTGCTGCGCGGCCATGCGATCCGCAGCGCGTCGCCGGCCGGGCTGGAGGTGGACGGCGCGGGCCGCTTGACAGCGCCTGCCGTGTTCCTCGCCACCGGCAAGCACGACCTGCGCGGCGCGCGGCGCCACTCCGGCCAGGCGGCGGAGGATCTGGTCGGCCTGAAGATGTACCTTGCCCTCCACCCGGCGCAGCAGGCCGAGTTGGCGCGCCATGTCGAAATCCTGTTGTTCCACGGCGGCTATGCCGGGTTGCAGCTTATCGAGGGCGGCGTCGCCAACCTATGCCTGCTGATCGACCGCGCCCGGTTCAAGGCGGCGGGCGGCACCTGGCCCGGCGTGCGGTGCTACTTGGAGCAGGACTGCCCGCATCTGGCCCGCCGCCTGGCGGGCGCGGTCGAGACGTTGGACCGGCCGCTGTCGATCTTCCGCGTGCCGTACGGCCACCTGCACGCGCCGGGTCCCGCGGATGGGCCGGGCTTGTTCCGCCTGGGCGACCAGATGGGGGTGATCCCGTCCTTTTGCGGCGACGGCATCTCGATTGCGCTGCATAGCGCCTTCGCGGCGGTGGCGGCGCATCGGACGTCGGACGCGCAGGCCTATCACGCGCGGATGCGGCGGGACATCAAGGGGCAGATCGACTGCGCAGGATGGCTCTACCGCGCCGGACGGGCACGGCCCGGGCTGGCGGTAGCGGCCGCCCGCGCCTGGCCCGGCGCGCTGCGCTGGATCGCCCAACTGACCCGGGTGCCGCCCTGGGCGATGGCCGACCTTTGACGCGGCTCAGCCGAGCGCATCAAACTTCAACCTGTCGTACAGGGCGGCCAAGGGCAGTTCGATCCCGATCTCCGGCATGGCGAGCACCGCCGCGGGATCTGTCACAAGAGTGCTGACCCAACTGTCTCCGATACGCTCGTACACGTTGGCGAAGATGCTTTCCTGCGAAAGCATGATGTAGCGCCGGATTGAAGGTGTAGCGCGATACTCAGCGTTCTTCGTGGTTTGATCGACGACAGCAGTACTTTTCGACGTGATCTCAAACACGACCACTGGATCGCTCGTCCAAGTCGCTGCATTTTCAATTGGCGTACAGGTCACGTAGGCGTCGGGATAGCGCACGCGGCCTGCGACCAGAATTTTCAAATCCGGGCCATGTGCCTGGCACGATGTGCCACGCAACCGAACAACAAGCTCGCTGCCAAGATTCATTCGGATCGTATCGTGCGCCGCAGTCCCGCCGTTCATCGCGACCGGCCCAAACCCATTGTACTCGTACCTCTCAGGTTGCTGGGCTTCCCAAACTAGGAAATCGTCTAGCGTCATAGTCCTGTGAAGGGCGACGTTCATCGTATTTCTCCTGACCCAGCCTACGCCATCAGGCAGACACCCGCCACATCCGCCTCCAAATGAGTCTCAATCAGCAACGCGCAGCATGATCTTGCCGATGTGCGCGCTGCTCTCCATCAGCCGGTGCGCGTCGGCGGCGCGGTCCAGCGGGAACACCTCGTGCACCAGCGGGCCCCAGCGCCCGGCGGACAGCACCGGCCAGACCTTCTCCCGCAACGCGGACGCGATGGCCCCCTTCTGCGCGGCGGTGCGGGGGCGCATGGTGCTGCCGGTTACCGTCAGGCGCCGGGTCATGATCGCGGTGAGGTCCAGTTCCTCGGCCTTGGCGCCGCCCAGGAAGGCGATCAGCACCAGGCGGCCGTCCATGGCCAGGCTGCGCAGGTTGCGGGCGATGTAGGGGCCGCCGACCATGTCCAGCACGACGTTCACCCCGGCGCCCGCCGTGAACTCCTTAATGGACTTGGCGAAGTCGGCCTCCTTGTAGTTGATGGCGGCGTCCGCGCCCAGCCGGACGCAGGCGTCGCACTTCTCGGCGCTGCCGGCGGTCGCATACACCCGGCTGCCGAACTCGTGCGCGAGCTGGATGGCCGTGACGCCGATGCCGCTGGTCCCGCCATGCACCAGCGCGCTTTCGCCGGGCGCGAGCCGGCCGTGGCCGAACAGGTTGGCCCAGACCGTGAAATGGTTCTCCGGCAGCGCCCCGGCGCGGATCGCGTCGAAGCCGTCCGGCCAGGGCAGGCATTGCGTGCCGGGCACCGCGCAATACTCGGCGTAGCCGCCGCCGTTGGCCAGCGCGCACACCTTGTCCCCCACTTGCCACCCGGCGTCGCCGTTCACCGCGGCGACCTCGCCCGCGACCTCCAGTCCGAGCAGCGGGCTTGCCCCAGGCGGCGGCGGATAGGCGCCGAGCCGCTGCTGCACGTCCGGGCGGTTCACGCCGGCGGCCTGCACGCGGATCAGCACCTCGCCCGGCGCCGGGGCCGGCACCGGGCCGGCCGCGATGCGCAGCACCTCCGGCCCGCCGGGGGTGTGGTCGATCTGGCGCATCTGGGCGGGCACGGGCATGGCGGGGCGTCCTGCGGTTCATCCAGAAAATCCGCGCCCGCCTCCGTCCTGTCAACGTGGTTGCGCCGTGGCCGGCACTTCGCTTGCGCCATGGCCGGCCCTCTGCTTGCGCCATGGCCGGCGACGCGGGATGGTCGTATAAAATATGATATTCGGAGGCCCCGATGACCCTCACCCGCCGCGCCGCCTTGGGGGCCGCATCCGCCGCTCCCGTCGTCCTGCGGCGGGCGCTGGCGCAGCCCGATCCCATCCCGCTCGGCGCGCTGTACCCCCTCTCCGGCGCCCTCGCGCTGCTGGGCGACGAGAGCTTCCGCGGCCTGGAGCTGGCGGTTGACGACCGCAACGCCGCCGGCGGCCTGCTGGGCCGCCCGGTGCGCCTGGCGAAGGGCGACGCCTTCGACCCCAACCAGGCCATCGGCGAGGTCCGCCGCCTGATGACCACCGAGCGTGTGGCCGCGGTGTTCGGCACCTATGCCAGCCCGCTGGTGTTCGCCGCGAGCCAGGCGACCGAGTTGGCGGGCACGCCGTACTTCGAGCTGGGCGCCATCAGCGACCCCGTGACCGAGCGCGGCTTCAACTACCTGTTCCGCTCCTGCCCGGTCGCCAGCGCGTTCGGCCTTCTCACCGTCGATGCGGTGAACGATGCCCTGGCGCCGCTTTGGGGCGTCGATCCCAAGGGCCTGAAGCTCGCGATCTTGCACGAGGACGCGCTGTACGGCAGCACCGTCAGCGGTTTCCAGGCGGCACGGTGCAAGGATCTCGGCCTCAACGTCGTGGAGAACCTGCCCTACGCCGCTGTCACGGTCGATATGTCGAGCGTCGTGCAGCGGCTGCGCAGCGCGGGCGCCGATGTCGTCCTGCACACCGGCTACCAGAACGACGTGCTGCTGTTCTTCCGGCAGATGCGGCAGGTGGGCTGGAAGCCGCGCATGGTCGTGGGCGCAGGCGGCGGGCACTCCTTGCAGGACACGGCGAACGCCATCGGCGCGGACTACGAAGGCGTGCTGAACGTGGATTTCACGCAGTATGCCGTGACCGAGGCGGCGGCGCCGGGCGCGCACGCGGTGCAGGCCGCCTACGAGAAGCGGTACGGCACCAAGCCGCGCAGCGGGCACAGCCTCGCCAACTACGCCGGGGCCAGGCTGTTCCTCGACGTGATCCAGCGCGCCGGCAGCCTCGACAAGGACAAGCTGCGCGCGGCCGTGCTGGCGACCGACCTCCCGTCCGGCGCCACCGCGGCCGGCTGGGGCGCCAAGTTCGACGAGAAGGGCCAGAACACCCGCGCCAAGCCCATGCTGATGCAATGGCAGGGCGGAGCGCAGGTCACGGTGTCCCCGGAGGCGGCGGCGC